>JAIFNG010000176.1 GCA_020047815.1 Anaerolinea sp. | reverse complement strand
TCAAAATGGATTTACTGCAGCCATACGTAACGATTTTCGCTTATTATTTTCGTCCTTCCCATGTAAAATAGGGACTTGATGTTATGTAGTCTGCAAGCAAACTTTAAAAAAGTGATTAAAGCGGCCGGCACGGGAAAGCGTGGCGACTTAAAAGTAAGAGACATTGCTCAGTTGATTCGTGCCCTTACCGGCATTGAAAAACTGTTCAATGTGACAGGCCCATCGAGTTGATCCGGGGTAAGTATTTTAAAACAAAAGTAGATAATATTCATGAAAATATCAGACACTCTAAAACGCAATATGTTTCTTTTGGTATTTATTGCCTCGTTCATGTTTTACGGAGTTAGCGCAGGCTTAAAGATATCGGAACAATCAAAAACCCCGCAATACGTTTATCTTGCCAACTCATTTTTACACGGTAAAACCAACCTTGTCGAATTACCAAAAAGCAAATTCGATCTGATCCATTTTGAAGACAAATGGTATGTGCCGGGAGGGATCACGCCCGCCTTATTATTATTACCGTTTGCGGCGATCTTTGGAGTGACATTTAGTGATGTTCTGTTCGGAGTTTTCATCGGGGCGTTGAATGTCGCAATGATGCACTCCCTGTTGAGCAGACTGATGGAAAAATCGAACATCCGATTCTGGCTTACCTTTCTCTTTGCCTTTGGCACTGTCCACTGGTGGCTCGCGAGTGTGGGGTCAGTCTGGTTTAATGCCCAACTTGTGGCGTTATTATTCATGATCCTCTTTGCCCGGGATGCAATTCAAAATAAACCCTGGTTGGCAGGGTTATGGCTGGGGCTCGCATTTCTTTCCCGTCCGCCAACCCTGTTTTCGGCACCATTTTATTTATTAATTATTCTTTCCCGTGAACGTACTGTCCGGCCCTTCCTTCAAAAGCTAATACCCTTTGCCGTAATGTTGATCGGAGCTGTGGCAATCATGCTGACCTATAATCAACTTCGATTTGGGAATCCACTGGATTTTGGATACAACTATGTTCAGGGAACAAAGGGGCTTACCGACACCTTCACGCGCAGCGGCGGATTTAATATTCAATATATGCCATGCAATATGTTTGTGTCGATCCTTGGAATACCGAACCTTAACTTCAACCTTATACCCGGCGTTAATGAGGCATGCTCTCATCTCAGCTCCATCAATCACGATTTTGGAAAACTATCCAGGTTATTCAATCCACTTGGGATGAGTATTTTCCTAACCACTCCGGCTTTTTTGTTAATCTTCCGGGCAAAACTGCGGGATGACCTGGTCCTGCCTGCCTGGGCTGGCATTACGGGTATTTTACTTCCCCTTTGGATGTATCACACCCCAGGTTATGTGCAATTTGGGTATCGGTATACGACTGATTTCATGGTTTTTCTATTTATTTTGCTAGGCTCCGCCATTAAACGGGAGGGGTATCTCGAAAAAATATTAATAGGCATTTCGGTCATCATGGGTGCAACCGGTGTTTACCTTATGTATTACATGACCTTCGGTTTGGTCTGGTATGAAATGTTCATCGAATTAGCTCGAAAGATGTATCATTTTGTGTTTTGAGATACTGCATAGAGGTAATTTTGTGATTTCGCTAAAAAACAGCAAGCTAAAGGGGATCGCTGGTCTCCTATTCCTTATATCAATACTATTGCGTGTCATTTCCATTCCTCATTCAAACCCGGATATGGCGGCCTATAATTTACTTTGGTATCAGACGCTTTTTCAAAAAGGGATCGGCGAAGCCCTTGCGACAAATTTTTCGAACTACACTCCTCCATACACTTATTTTCTGGCTCTTGCGACATTTTCACATGGGTTTATTCCGCCGCTCACTGCCATAAAACTTATTCCGATCTGTTTTGACCTGCTTGGCGCCTTTTTTATTTTCAAGATCGTCAAATTAAAATATGACCAGGCAGATATGCCTTATCTGGCTGGGGCAGTTTATTTCACCGCTCCCACTGTCATACTGAACAGCGCATATTGGGGGCAGGCTGACTCCCTCTATACGTCTTTGCTGTTGGTCTGCCTTTATTTTGCAATGGTGGAAAAATCCTTCCCGGCCATACTGGCTTTTGGGCTGGCTTTTTCAATAAAAGCGCAGGCTGTGTTTTTTCTGCCCTTCCTGGCGGTACTGGCCATTAGAAAGAGGATCCCCTGGTTGTATTTCGGCATAATTCCTCTTGTATATCTGGCAGCCGTGATGCCGGTCGTAATGCTGGGAAGGCCGCTCTTGGATGCATTATTCATTTATACACAACAGGCCGATACTTATACTGTACTATCCCGTAATGCTCCAAACTTCTACATTTTATTTCCGCGGGAATGGTATTCAGCCGGCTTAATCCCAGGTATTGCAGCAGCAATTGGGTTTATTGTTTACTGGATATCCTCCACAGCGAAAAGCAAAACAAAGCTCGATCATCGATACATCATCCTGATCGCTTTTATCTCGACAAGCCTGGTGCCTTTCCTGCTTCCCAAAATGCACGACCGCTATTTTTACCCGGCGGATGTATTATCCATTGTGCTTGCATTTTTTCAGCCTTCATTATGGTTCATCCCGGTAATGTACCAAATCATTTCAACCCTCGCTATCTCGAATTTTCTGTTTGGAACAAGTTCATCCATTGTCATTATTGGGTTTATCCTCAACACGATCGCAATCGCGGTCATGATAAGAACTCAACGGATTACCGAGGAGCGGGGCGCGGCGAAGCAAAAGATCTCATCTGCCCTATCCTGGCTGGCTGCTTTTTTGATCCCCGTCATTCTATTTGGGATCAGCCTGAACATTCTGCTGACGCCGGCCTATATTCGGTTTGAATATGCCATGCCTCACATACCCGCTGATGAATACGGCTTTAGCAAGTCTGAGCGCTTCCAATGGGCAGCCCAAACCATGGATTACCTGACCAATGGCAAACAAACCCGGACCCTTTCAAGACTTGAATTTGAAAATGGGACGCCAGTCTTTAGCAATTATGAAATTACCCTTGTAGATCAAATTAAAAGTTCCCTGCGAAAAGCATTTTCTTTCCGGGAAATATCACTGGGTATGCTATTTATTCTTGGCGTGTTTGCCTGGGCTGGAGATTGGGCAGCTAAATTTGTTAATGGAGTAAAGCGGGGAGGGTGGCTGACGATAGGCTCAGCGGGCATCCTTGGGATCGCACTCATCACATTAAAAGGCATCCAACCGCAATTCGATTTACAAAGCACTGATACACTCCTGCGCCTATTCCCGATCCGTCTTTGGCAGGACGCATTTTTGTGGATGATGATCGGTATTTTTGGAAGCAGCTCTCTTCTGATCCTGTTTTCGACAAAGGTTAAAAGCAGGATCGGTATTCAAAAATGAGACCGCCCCACTCATAAAAAACCTGCTATTGCTGCCGGGCTTTCCCACTCCCGGCGCGCGGGTCAGGCGGCCCGCGCTTAATCGAGTGATCAACACGCCTGGACCCACGCCCAACCTCACACTGCGGGCAATCCCGCTGAAGAACATCGGGTCCAGTGCCGAGGAAACATCCCATGGAATGGAAAGTATCTTTTTTGCCGGAAGATCGAATTGTCGTGATCGAAACCAGCGGGGTTGGGGATAAGGAAAGCTCGATGGAGATGACGAAAAGTATCGTGAAAACCATGATGGTCCACAGGTCGACGCGCTGCCTGGTGGACCATAGCGCCATTGAGTCGGTGACAGGAAATACCTTCGAGATCTATGACCGCCCGAGATCGTTTGTGAAGCTGGGTATCCCTTTTAAGATCAGGATGGCGGAAGTGGTGCGGCGGGAACATCGGGAGCATTTCGGGTTTTTGGAGACGGTCTGCCGCAACCGTGGTTTTGTTTTCCAATTGTTCATTGACCGGGAGTCGGCGCTTGCGTGGCTTGGGCAGGGGTAGGCGGGGGAGACTTGCACGGGTCGGGGGAAATCTTAACAACATTAACAACATTAACAACATTAACGATTGATGTATTTATCGTTTAAAAATTCCTATAATTTATTAATATTAATAACCTTGTATTTGAAGGGGACATCGTATATCATATTAGTATCGATTTGAAAGGAGATGTTGTTCATTATGTCCACGATGGATGATATCAAAGGGATCGGTGAAGCGCGCGCTGCCAGGCTGCGGGCTGCCTGTGTTCGGACGACCCATGGGCTGCTGGCGAGAGGCAGGACGCCGCAGGGACGAAAGGAACTGGCTGAGCTGACCGGCTTTAACGAGCAGACGATCCTGGAGTGGGTGAACCGCGCGGATGTGTTTTGGGTGCGCGGCATTGGTTCGCAATACTCGGACCTGCTGAAAAGAACAAGGTCAACAAGCTGCCGGGCTTGCGCCGGGTGCAGCGATGGATCGAGACCGCGAAGACGCTTCCCAGAGGCATTGAATATTGAACATGACGAGCGGTCCACTGGTATTTGCCAGGGGACGAAGGATAGAGGAACCCTGTTATGAATAATAAGAAAACCACTCCCGCCGGAAAACAAGCGGGGTCTGTAACCAACAGCTCACAGCGCGGCATGGATCTGTCGGCGCTGTTCAATGTGGCGGCGCAGGCGCTGAGCGCCAACCAGGCTTCGCTTAATCAAGCTGATACCGAGAACCAGAACCATGGCGATAATATGGTGCAGGTGTTCAACGCCATCTCGCAGGTCATGGCAAACCAGCAGGGCGCTTCGCCCTCGCAACAGTTGAGCAGTGCCAGCCAGTACCTGGCTCAAAACGGGACAAGCGGTTCGGCGCAGGCGTATTCGCAGGGCCTGGCGCAAGCCGCGCAGCAGTTCCAGGGGCAGCCGGCGGTGACGCCCGATAACGCCATGCTGCTGGTCCAATCTCTGCTGGGCGGTGGACAGCAAGCCCCGGCACAGGGCGGGGACCTGCTCGGCTCGCTGCTGGGCGGCGGACAATCATCCAGTCAGGGCATGGACCTGATCGGGTCGCTGCTGGGCGGGCAGTCTGCTCCGCAGGCGGGGGGCAGTCAGCAGGATGATGGCATTGACCTGGGGGATGTCCTGAACGCGGGCATGAGTTTTATGAACGCCAAACAACAGGGACAGAGCAACCTGCAGGCGGCGCTGACCGCCCTGATGTCGGCTGGACCGATGGCAAAGCCGCACCGTCAGCAGTCGGGTCAGATCGTGGCCAATACTTTGCTTCAGTTTGTGTCGGGGATGGCCAAAAAGCCATAACCCGTTAAACATAAGGGAACCGTATTATTTTTAAGATAATACGTGGAACATTCATTTCAAACCATTTAAAAGGAGTAATAACATGGGATTCTTTGGAAAAATTCTCGAAAAACTTGGACTGAAAAAGGGTGAAGAGGAAGCTAAAACTGCCGCCGCCCCCGCCAAGCCTGCCGTCTCCACCATCCGACCGATGACGACCCGCCCGGGTACGGAGTCTGTCAAGCCGAGCACTGCCGCGCAGAAGGATGATGTGGCTGCTCATGCCCCGAGCATGGCCGCGAAACCCGCTGTGGCGGCGCCCGCTGCCATTTCAGAGGTGGATGTGGTGAAGCAGTTGGAAAAACTCTCGCTTGGGAAAGGCCTGGATTGGAAGGTGTCGATCGTGGACCTGCTCAAACTGCTGGACATTGACAGCAGCCGCGAGGCGCGCAATGAACTGGCCGCCGAGCTTGGCTGTCCCGCTGACCTGATGAAGGATTCAGCCAAGATGAATGTCTGGCTGCATAAGGAAGTGCTGCGGAAGATCGCGCAGAACGGCGGGAATATTCCGCAGAGTCTACTGGATTAACTCCGCGCTTATTGCTTGTGCTTAATAGCTCATCACCAGTACTTATGGTTGGTGTGATGGCTTGCTAAATACACAAAATATAGTACAATAGTCTTGCCTCGTTTAGGATGCCCCCCTCATCCTGAGCGGGGCATTTTTTTGTAAAGGTGACAGTCATCAAGAGAAGATGACAGTTACCTTTACGCCTTTACAGACCCTTAACACTTGGGCTGAATGCCCGCGCTTTATGTGCTGCATAAATTATAATTATAAGTGACAGTCATCAAGAGCAGACACCTCTGTCACCTCAGAAGATGGCCCAGCCATGAAAAAAAATAATTTTGCATATATCTTTCGCCCTATTGCCCAGGGCAGCCTTGTGCCTTTTATGGTGTCTGCCGATATTGCGCTGGAGACCGGCAGCCGCCAGGACGCAGGCGCCAACAGTGGGCTGGCATGGATCAGTCTGCTGGGGGGAGCGCTGCTTGCTGCGTTTGTAATTCTGCTGGTTGTGTATCAACGCCAAAAAAGAGAAGCGATCCTCGCGCGCTCTGACATTGAATTTCGCGCCCTGTCTGATTCCGCCCTGGCAGGCATTGTGCAGGTGGACCTGACTGGGAAAGTCCGGTATGCCAACGAGTTTGCAGCGCGCATGTTCGGGCTTTCGCCGCAGGAACTGATGCAGAACGGGATGGCGCGATACGCGAGCGACCCCTTGAAGCGGAAAGCAATGCTTGAAGAATTACAATCCACGGGGCAGGTCCGTGATTATGAGCTGGACATCCAAAACGCCAGGGGGGAAAACCGCCACCTGCTTTTTTCGGCATCTTTGCTTGCAGGCGTGGCGAATGTCAGCCTTGTGGATATAACAGACCGCATGCTGGCTGAAAAAGAACTCAGACGTTTTTCGCGCGTGGTTTCGCAAATGGCTGATACCGTGGTCATCACCGACATTGAAGGCAACATTGAATATGTCAACCCTGCGTTTGAAGAATTGACCGGTTACAGTTCCGCCGAAGCGCTCGGTAAAACCCCGCGCATCTTAAAATCGGATCACCACAACCTTGAATTCTACGAGGGACTCTGGAAGACCATCTTGAAAGGCGAAGTGTTCCAGGATGAGATCGTTAACCGCAAAAAAAACGGGGAGATATATTACGAAACCAAGACCATTACCCCCATTCGGGATCCTGAAGGAAAGATCACCCACTTTGTTGCAACCGCCAAAGACATTACCGCGCGCAAACAGATGGAGGGATCTTTGCGCCAAAAGGAAGCCGAATTCCACCTGATCGCAGATAATACCGGCGATGTCATCTGGGTCCTGGACCTGGAGAGCCAGCGTTTTACATATGTCAGCCCATCGGTGAAAAAATTACGGGGCCTGACGCCCGAAGAAGTGATGGCTCAACCCATGAGCGCCTCCATGACTCCGGGATCCATGCAAAAAGTGGCTGAGGAGCTGCCCGCCCGCCTTGAGTTATTTGCGCGTGACCATACAAAATCCACGTACACTGACCAGCTGGATCAGTATCGCAAAGACGGCTCGATCGTGCAGATCGAAGTCACGACCACCTTTGTCAGAACTGAGCAGGATAAAATACAGGTGGTGGGAATTTCGCGCGATGTGACCGAAAAAAAGCTAGCGGCAGAGATGCTGCTAAAAAGCCAGACAAGCCTCGAGCATGCCCAGGCCATCGCTCATCTGGGCAATTGGGAACTGGATGCTCAAAACGGCACAGGATTATTCTGGTCAAAAGAGATGTACAACCTCTTCCAGCGGGACCCGCTGCTGGGTCCGCCCAGGATGGAAGAATTCATGCAACGGGTGCATCCCGCTGACCGTGAACCTTTAATGAACGCCCAACAGACCGCCATCGAAACCGGCCATCGAAACCGGCGCGGTGGTCAGCATTGAATACAGCGCCATGCCCGCCGGGGATGAAATCCGTTATTTCAGAGGCAGCATACAAGCCATCAAAAACGAAACGGGACAGCTTCTGCACCTATCCGGCACAGTGCTGGATGTAACAGAAAGCCACCGCATGGAGCTGGAAATTCGGGAACGGGTGAAGGAATTGACCTGTCTCTTCAACGTCAGCCGTTTATTGGAGAGTCACGAAACAGCAACCGAAACCGTGTGCAATCAGATCATCGAATATATCATTCCCGCCATGCAATTCCCGCAACTGACCGTGCCGGTGCTGCTGCTGGATGACAGACGCTACACCACCAGCGGATACCATGAAGGACTGACCCAGCCCCTGAGCGCCGATATTGAAGTGAATGGCAAATTACGCGGGTATGTCCGTGTGTTTTACAGCGCCGACCAGGCATTCATACTCCCTGAAGAGCAGGATATGCTCGACAACATTGCCCGCATGTTGAATCTGTGGCTCGAAGACCGCGAAGCAGAGACCGCGGTTGTCGCGGCCCAACGCGAGCTGGAAGAACTCAACCGCGACCTTGAAAAACGCGTTGAAGAACGGACCGCCGAAGTGCGCCGCAGTGAAGCCACCTACCGCGCCCTGTTCGAAAACTCCAACGATGGCATCTTCCTGATGTCACCCACTGGTGATGAAATTTCGGCCAACCAGCAGGCGGTTAAAATGCTGGGTTATACCCTTGAAGAATACCTGGCTTTACCGCCCAATGCCGTCACAATTCCTGACCAACAGATGGATGCCAACGAACGTTTTGCCAACGCCTTACGGGGTGAACACGTACCGCTTTATGAGCGCACCTTTATCAGCAAAGATGGAAAAAAGGTGGAGGTGGAAATCAACCTTTCGCCGATCCGTGACCCATTCGGCAAGGTCATGCTGGTGCAAAGCGTGGTGCGTGACATCACTGCACGCAAAAAAGGGCAGGAAGCCCTGCGTGAGAGCGAGGAACAAAACCGGTTGTTGTTCGAAGAATCACCGGATGCGATCACCCTGCTTGACAGCACAGGGAAGATACTCAGGGCGAACCGGGCGTATGAGCAATTAACAATGGTTCCGCTGGATGAACTGCTGGGGAATACAGCCGAAAACCTGGGGCTGGTCACTCCCGAAATGAGCAATCAATTAGCCGCAGCCTTGATCCAGGCGGTGTCGAGGAATGAACCGTATGCCAGCGTGGTATATAGCTTGACCCGCCCGGACCACAGCATTGTGGATGTAGAGAGCCGCATCTTCCTGTTGAGACTTGGCGGAATTGACTGTGTGCTTGTCTCGAGCCGTGATACCACCGAGCGCAATAAAGCCGAGGAAGCCCTGCGCGAAAATCGTGACAAACTCAGCATTGCCAACGCCGCCCTTGAACAAGCCTCAAGATTGAAGGACGAATTCCTGGCGAGCATGAGCCATGAACTGCGCACACCGCTGACGGGTATTCTGGGGCTTTCGGAAGCGATGCAGATGCAGACCTTTGGCGCCTTGAATGAGAGGCAGACCAAAGCCCTGAAGAATATCGAAACCAGCGGGAGGCATCTGCTGGAACTGATCAACGACATCCTCGACCTTTCGAAGATCGAAGCCGGAAAACTGGATATGCAATTTGAGCCCTGTCAGGCAGCCGATGTCTGCCAGGCAAGCCTGCAGCTGGTGAAAGGCATGGCACACCAAAAAAAGCAAAACATCAACTTCAGCATGAATCCGATCTCGATCAGCATCCGCGCCGATCCGCGCCGGCTGAAACAAATGCTGGTCAACCTGCTGAGTAACGCCGTCAAATTCACACCTGAAGGCGGAGAGTTGGGATTGGAAGTGCAAACCCACGAAGATCTGAAAGCCGTTTCCTTCATTATTTGGGATAAGGGCATCGGCATCAGACCTGAAGACATGGGCAGTTTGTTCAAGCCCTTTGTGCAACTGGACAGCAGCCTGGCGCGGCAA
>JAIFNG010000084.1 GCA_020047815.1 Anaerolinea sp. | reverse complement strand
GTCTGTCTGGTATTCCACATGCGCAATGTTAATCGTGATGCCGCGTGCTTTTTCTTCCGGCGCATTGTCAATCTGGTCGTATGCCTTGAAATCCGCCTGCCCTGAAAATCCTGCCACTTTCGTAATCGCCGCAGTTAATGTCGTCTTGCCATGATCAATATGACCCATGGTGCCCACATTCAGATGCGGTTTGTTCCGGTCAAATTTTACCTTCGCCATAATGAAACTCCTTGAATTATGAAAAAAAACTTACCCTTTTAAAATTTCTTCCGCCACTGACTGCGATACTGGCGCGTAGTGGTCAAATTCCATGTTAAAGACGCCGCGTCCCTGTGTGGCAGAACGAAGTTGGGTGGCGTATCCAAACATTTCCGCCAAGGGAACCATTGCTTTAACTGCCTGAGCATTGCCCAGACGGACTTCCATTCCCTGAATCAAACCACGCCGGCTATTAATTTGTCCCATCACATCACCAAGATATTCTTCCGGGACAACAACTTCAACCTTCATCATCGGCTCAAGCAAAATGGGATGCCCTTTCTGCACGCCTTCTTTGAAGCCCAAAATGGCAGCCATCTTAAATGCCATTTCACTCGAGTCAACCTCATGGAAAGAGCCATCAAACAACGTAACTTTAATATCAACTACAGGGTATCCAGCAAGGACACCACCTTCAGCAGCTTCTTTGACGCCTTTTTCAATTGGATTGATATATTCCTTGGGAATGGAACCACCCACGATCTTATTCTCAAATACAATACCGCTTCCCCGTTGGCCAGGTTCCAGGGAGAATACTACATGCCCGTATTGACCTTTACCACCGGATTGCTTGGCGTATTTGTAATTTACTTCCTTGACAGGTTTGGTAATCGATTCACGGAACGCAACGCGTGGAGCACCGACATTTGCCTGTACTCTAAATTCGCGCAACAAACGGTCTACGATAATATCAAGATGCAGCTCGCCCATTCCCTTAAGAATGGTCTGGCCAGAGTCTTCATCCGTGTTTACGTGGAGTGTAGGATCCTCTTCAGCCAATTTACGAAGCGCTTCCCCCATTTTCTCTTGATCTGACGTGCTCTTGGGTTCAATGGCAATGGATATAACTGGTTCAGGGAAGGAAATCGTTTCAAGAACAAGTGGCTTTGTATCACAAAGCGTATCGCCTGTAAAACTTTCCTTGAAGCCTAACACAGCCCCAATGTCACCAGAACGAATTTCAGACACATCTTCACGGTGATCAGCGTGCATACGTATCAAGCGACCGATACGCTCTTTTTTTCCTTTTTTAGTGCTGTTTTGTACAGTTTGACCCTGGCTTAAAATCCCGGAATAAACACGGACATAAGCAAGACGACCTACATAAGGATCGGTAACGATCTTAAACACCAATGCACCCAGAGGAGCATCATCTTGCGCGAGAACGTCAAAGGTATTTTCTGGATTCCCCGGTTCAGACACGGTCATGGATGGTTTATCTGCCGGGGAAGGAAGATAATCAACCACCGCATCAAGCAGTACCTGCACGCCCTTATTTTTCAAAGAAGAACCACAAAACACAGGAGCGGTCTTATTGGCCAGCACACCTTTGCGCAAGGCAAGCTTCAGTTCATCTATACTAATATCCTGGGCTTCAAGAAACTTCATTGTCAGTTCATCGTCAAGCTCGGCAATTTTCTCCACCATCTTGTCGCGATATTCCTGCGCCTGCGCTTTTAAATTCTCAGGAATTTCAACAATCTGTGGCTCTTTGCCTAAGTCATCTTCCCAAATAACCGCCTTCATTGTAAGAAGATCAACGACACCTTTAAAGGTTGCCTCAAAGCCGATTGGAATTTGCATGGGAATCGGGTTGGCTCCCAGGCGATCAATGATTGTCTCTATGGTTCGCTCAAAAGATGCGCCTACACGGTCCATCTTATTAACGAAACAAATACGGGGAACGCCATATCGATCCGCCTGGCGCCACACGGTTTCAGATTGCGGCTCGACACCTTGGACGGCATCGAAAACCACAACCCCCCCATCCAGAACGCGCAGGGAACGTTGTACTTCAGCCGTGAAATCAATATGTCCAGGGGTATCAATAATATTTACTTGATATCCCTTCCATTCCGCTGATACCGCCGCTGAAACGATGGTGATACCACGTTCACGCTCCTGTACCATCCAGTCAGTGACTGTTGTGCCGTCATCCACAGAGCCGATGCGGTGAGTCATGCCCGTATAGAACATAATACGCTCGGTGGTTGTCGTTTTCCCGGCGTCAATGTGGGCAATAATGCCAATATTTCGATACTTCTCTAATGGATGCAAACGTGCCATTCTAACTATTTCCTAAAATACTAAACACGGTAATGGGAGAAAGCACGGTTAGCCTCAGCCATTTTGTGCGTTTCATCACGCTTGCGAATGGCGGTACCTGTTTCATTAAACGCATCAATCAATTCAGAAGCTAATTTATCTGAAAACGACTTGCCGGAACGATCACGCGCTGCAGCCAGAATCCAACGAAGCGCCAAAGTCATACGGCGATCTGAGGAGACTTCCATTGGCACCTGGTAGGTTGCGCCACCCACACGACGCGGTCGAACTTCCATTGCAGGGCCAACATTTTTAAGAGCGCCATCGAAAACATCCAGAGGATTTTTCTCAGTCCGCTCCTTAATTAAATCCATTGCATCATAAATCAAGCGAACGGCAACGCTTTTCTTGCCGCGCTTAAGTACATGCTGGACCATGGTCTGCACGTTGACACTATTAAATCGACTATCGGGAAGAATTTCCCGTTTCTCAGGTTTTGCTCTACGCATGCTTTACTCCATCTATAGATTACTTCGGACGTTTTGCGCCATATTTGGAACGGCCCTGCTTACGATTGGCAACGCCGGTGGTATCAAGAGAACCACGCACAATATGATAGCGCACGCCAGGCAGGTCTTTTACACGACCACCACGAACCAACACAACAGAGTGTTCCTGTAATTGGTGACCTTCGCCAGGAATATAAGCCGTGACTTCGATGCCATTGGTCAAACGCACGCGCGCAATCTTGCGTAACGCTGAATTCGGCTTCTTGGGAGTCGTGGTGCGAACAACGGTACAAACTCCGCGTTTCTGCGGAGCACCTTTGTCCTGCCGCACACGACGCTGCTTAAAACTGTTCAAAGTGAACTGCAAAGCCGGTGCCTTGCTTTTTGTCTTGCTATTTTTGCGGCCCTTACGGACCATTTGATTTACTGTCGGCATAACCGCCTCCGATTACAAATTCTTTCAAAATTTCATTTGAATATTCGCAAGAAATAAGACCATCAACAACAATTCCTGATGGCCTCATTTGTAGCTGCCATTGAGTCGAGTGGGGATAAAGCCACTCTTGCTTTCCGGGCAACGGCTGATTAGTTTATCACGCCGTACCTTTCGCGTCAAGTAATTACTACTTTCTCCCGGATCGATTCTCTCCGAGACTCAAGAGACCGGTATCATGTTTTGGCGGATGCGCTTTCTCGTCATCCTTGCCAAACTTGACCACGTCGCCACTTTCATTAATTGCTTCGACGGCAAGGCCAAGGGATTGGAGCTCTTTCACAAGCACACGGAACGACGCAGGGATACTGGGCTCTTCGATCGGCTCACCCTTCACTATCGCCTCATAAGTATTGACACGCCCCTGGACATCATCCGACTTGACGGTGAGCATTTCCTGAAGAGTGTGCGCGGCGCCATAAGCCTCAAGCGCCCACACCTCCATCTCACCGAAGCGTTGTCCACCAAACTGTGCCTTTCCACCGAGCGGTTGTTGTGTGACCAGGCTGTAGGGACCAGTTGAACGCGCATGAACCTTATCTTCTACAAGGTGGTGAAGCTTGAGGATGGTCATCACCCCTACGGTCACAGGCTGATCGTACGGAATGCCTGTCTTGCCATCTCGCAAGGTCTGTTTGCCGAGAGTTGGCAATGGTATGCCCTTCTCTTTGGCCAACTCTTGCGCCGTTTCATGGACTTTATCTTCTGCAACCCGGCGTGTAACTCCATTCGTCTCCATCCATAACCGCAGACAGGTTTTTACAGTTACTTCATCCATCTCTGGGTCAGGATTAGCCGCGTCACGATCATCAAGCAAAATCTCTTCGGGTTTGGCTTGCCCCTTCTCACGCAACCATTCCTTGGCAGCAGCGTGGCGCGCATAATCCGGGTCGTTCAGACTGTAAACATCATATTTGCGCTTGCCAAGCCAATGTTCAAGATATAAACGCCGAACTTCATCATCATCTTGAATGGTGTTGGGATCATATTCCTGTTCCTTGAGCCATTCCCAGGCACGATCAGCTGATTCCTTCCAGGCCTGATCCATAATCCAAGCTCGGGCAAGTTCGGCTTCGATCTGCTCCTCGGTTGCGCCATCAAATACAGGCGTTATTGCACGAAATCCCATGCGTTTTGCCGCCCAACCAAGATGCACTTCCAAAACCTGACCGATGTTCATACGCCCAGGAACGCCAAGCGGATTCAAGATAAGGTCAACTGGCGTACCATCTTCGAGAAATGGCATGTCTTCCACAGGAACAACCTTGGAAACCACACCTTTGTTACCATGTCGTCCAGCCATCTTATCGCCCGCTGTGATCTTGCGGCGCTGCGCCACAGAGACACGCACCATCATATCAACACCAGCCGATAGGTCTGAGTTGTCTTCGCGAGTGAAAACTTTTACATCCACAACCTTGCCGCGTTCGCCGTGAGGCATCCGCAAAGAAGTATCTTTCACATCCCGGGATTTTTCACCAAAAATGGCGCGCAATAGACGTTCTTCAGGGGTAAGTTCTTTTTCACCTTTGGGTGTGATCTTACCGACAAGAATATCGTTCGGTCCGACTTCGGCACCGATGCGAATAATTCCATTCTCGTCGAGGTCTTTGATTGCGTCATCTCCCACATTGGGGATATCTCGAGTGATCTCTTCGGGACCAAGTTTTGTATCGCGTGCCTCCACTTCATGTTTTTCGATGTGAACTGAAGTAAAGCGGTCTTCCTGCACCAGACGTTCGGAAAGCAGGATGGCGTCTTCGAAGTTCCCCCCCTCCCATGAGAGGAAGGCAACGACAACATTTTGTCCAAGAGCAAGCTGTCCGCTGTCCGTAGAAGAGGAATCAGCGATGATGTCACCAGCCTTGACCAATTGTCCCTTTACAACAGACGGACGCTGGTCAATACAGGTGCTTTGGTTGGAACGCTGATACTTCCGTAATTGATAAACGTGATTTCCACTTTTCTTTTCCTTGACCGTGATGGTTGAACCGGTAACCGACACAACCTCACCATCCGCATCAGCAACTACAACTTGGCCTGAATCAAGCGCTGCATGTCCCTCCATGCCAGTGGAAACAAGCGGGATTTCAGGGCGGACCAACGGGACGGCCTGCGCCATCATGTTCGATCCCATGAGCGCACGGTTGGCGTCGTCATGCTCAAGGAATGGGATCAATGCCGCGCTAATACCAACGACCTGATGCGGTGCCACATCCATATAATCAATGGTTTCCGAGTTGGAGAACATAAAACCGGAATGATATCGACAGGAGATACGCTCGCGAGAAAACTCCTTGCTTTCAGTTAGGTGAGAGTTTGCCTGGGCAATTGTATATTTATCCTCCGCGTCTGCAGAAAGATAAACAATCTCATCAGACACATACGGGACTATGTTTACATCGCCTCCCGACTTTGCAACCTTTTTCAAAGACTTGGCATCGAGAAGAGCGCCTGATTTGAAAAGCAATTCTTCAGACTTGGCGTCGTAAACATCCTCGCGCAAAGTCCGCCCCTCCAAACGATCGTCATTTGCAGGCATGGTCTTATAAACTTTACGGTAAGGCGTTTCAATAAAACCATACTCATTCACCCGGGCAAATGAAGCCAGACGGCCGATGAGACCGATATTCGGACCTTCGGGCGTTTCAATCGGGCAAATACGACCATAATGCGAATGATGGACATCACGCACATCAAAACCGGCGCGTTCACGGCGAAGACCGCCAGGTCCCAAAGCCGAAAGAGTGCGCTTGTGACGCAATTCAGCCAGCGGATTGGTTTGATCCATGAACTGTGAAAGTTGTGAAGAGCCAAAGAATTCGCGCAACGCGGCAACTACCGGGCGGATATTGACCAATGTCACCGGAGAAAGTTGTTCCTGATCGCGAATGGACATGCGTTCTTTGATAACACGCTCCATCCGGCGCAGACCAATACGCAGTTTGTTCTGAATCAGCTCGCCCACTGTCTTTACACGGCGGTTGCCCAAATGGTCAATATCATCAGGGCGTTCGGCCCCATTATTGATCTGGATCATCCGGCGGATCAAGCGGATCACATCATTCTTGGAAACAGTTCGATGTGGAATAGGAATATTCAGGTCAAGCTTCTGATTCAACTTATAACGGCCTACACGTTCGAGGTCATAGTGCCTCTGGTCAAACAATTGTTCTTCAAGAAACTGGCGTGCATTGTCAAGAGTAGCGGGATCGCCGGGACGCATTTTTTTGAAAAACTCGATCAATGCAGCATTGGGAATGGATTGATTGGAAAGGCTCCAGTCTGGTTCCTGTTTGAGCGAAGATGCGATGAACATGCGTTCAGGGTTATTGTCCACATCTTTAAAGATGGAAAGGATTTCTTCATCGGTTCCATACTTGATGGGAGAATCTTTAATGCCATCATCCACAGCGGCAAGCGCACGCAGGAAAACGGTAATAGGCACTGTTCGTTTTCGGTTGAATTTCAAAATAATATAGTCTGACTTGCGTGTTTCGAACTCCATCCAGGCCCCGCGATCCGGGATGAGCTTAGCCATCGCAAGCAGGCGACCCGTCGCACGGTCGGCGGGGGCTTCAAAGTAAACACCCGGGGAACGGATCAACTGGGAAACCACGACACGTTCGGTGCCATTCACAATGAATGTTCCTTTATCGGTCATTTCCGGGAAATCACCAAGGAAGATGTCCTGCTTGATTGGTTCTGGAACGTCGGGACCGGCAAGCAAAACAGACACATACAAAGGGCTGGCGTATGTAAGATCACGCTCAACACATTCTTCAATCGTATGCTTGGGTTCTCCAAACCAATATTTAAGTCCCCATTGTTGTGATTCAGGACCACGGCTTGGGAAGAACAACTTCATTCCCTTGTTGTATGACTCAATGGGTGATATTTCATGGAAGAGGTCATTTAAGCCCTCTTTCTTGAGTCTTTCAAAGGAATCAAGCTGTACTTCTATTAAGTTGGGAAGGTCTAACTTTACTGGGATACGCGCGTAAGTTTTTTGGGGCAAAGAAGATGCCATTCTTCTCTCCTGAGTGTGGCTGGGTTATGAAACGATTTTAACTGTCCCTTTTGGACAGCGACCTAACATTATATCGAAATGAATACAAAAAGTCAAGAAGAGATTTGGCATAAAAATCAACAGCACGAACTTGCGTGCTTTTCTTGACAAATACATACAAGTGCGTGTAAAATCACGGGCGCTTAACAAATAAAGTTTGGTTAGCCGAGATAGCTCAGTTGGTAGAGCACACGACTGAAAATCGTGGTGTCCCCAGTCCGATCCTGGGTCTCGGCACTCCGGTCAAGATGGCTTTGATCGTGTTCGCGGGCGTAGTACAGTGGTAGTACGTCTCCTTGCCAAGGAGAAGGTCGTGGGTTCGAATCCCATCGCCCGCTCAAACATAGAGGGTTG
>JAIFNG010000130.1 GCA_020047815.1 Anaerolinea sp. | reverse complement strand
CTGGTGCCGTTAATCGACCCGGTGACCGGGGAGGTTGCTGCCGTGGCAGGAATAGATATCGCGGCTGATGATTGGTATTGGGACGTGGCTGCCCGGTCTGCTTTACCGATCGGCCTGGTGCTGGCGCTGTTGTTTTTGGGCTTTACTTACATCCTGCTTTATCGCAGAGATAAGTTCATTTATGACCAGCAGGGAAAATTGCTGGAAAGTCAAATGCAGTTCCACAATATGTTCCAGGAGCATAGTGCGGTCATGCTGCTGATCGATCCTGCCTCAGGCAGGATCCTTGAAGCCAACCATGCTGCAAGCCGGTTTTATGGTTACTCTGCTGAACAATTCAAGTCCAGATCCATTGATGAGATCAATACCCTGGAGCCCGGGGTGGTAGCGGCTGAGCGCGCCCAGGCAATGCGCAGGGAGAAAAATTATTTTGTTTTTGAACATAGACTGGCATCTGGTGATGTCCGTGATGTGGAAACCTATTCCACGCCCATTGAGACGGGCGGAAGCACGGTTCTATTTTCCATTGTGCATGATATCTCAGACCGAAAGCATTCCCAAAATTTATTGCAGTCTGAAAAGGACGCCATGGCGAAATTGCTTTCCTTCTCGGATGATTTCCTGGAGTATTCCGAATCTGAGGTGAATTATCAGCAAATAGCCGATAATCTTTTACAGATCTCTGGCGGAAAATATATTGCGTTCAATCTTTTTGATGACAATGGCAGGGATTTTCAAACTGTTGCCATCAGTGGTTTGAATGAACATCTCCAAAAAGCAAGCGCATTATTGGGAATTGACCTGCTCGGAAAGAAGTGGCCGCATGATGAGGCGCGGGCGCAAAAAATTAAAGATCAAACCTTCACTCATTTTTCCTCGCTGCTGGAGCTTGCTGGTAATGCGCTTCCAAGGCAGGCTGTGATGCTGTTGGAGAAATTATTCCACCCCGGCGAAGTGGTTATTACAAAAATCTCCTCAGGTGGTAAAGCCCTGGGAGATTTCACCATCATTATGCCTGCGGGGGAGCTATTTACAAAGAATGACCTGGTGTCCATTTATCTCCGTCAAGTCGGGCTGCTGCTCCAGCGCAAACAGACGGAACGATCATTAAGAGAGAGTCAACAAGTCTATCGACGGTTGGTCGAACAGGTTCCGGAAGTTATTTATACCGATGAAGTGGGGGGGGATTGGCAGTATCTGGGTCCGAATATTCAGGCAATGTGCGGATATAGCGCTGATGAATTGATCTCTGATCCGAGCTTGTGGAAAAATTGCATCCATGTTGATGATCGTGAACGTTTGGATGCCGAGATCGGATCCCTTTCCACGGGTGATGTGCTGAATACCGAATACAGACTGCAGACTCGGGATCGGGGTGTGATCTGGCTGCGCGACCATGGGGTGGTTAAAGGGGATGGCGTGAACAGCAAAAAAGTGATCCAGGGGCTGTTAACCGAGATCACCGAGCAAAAGAAAGCCGAAGAGGCGATGCGTGAAAGTGAGATCAATTTCCGCACCTTCTTTGAGACGATCGATGACATTATCGTGGTTGCCACGCCAGCCGGGAAGATCCTGTACGGCAATGCCTCCCTAAAAAGAAAACTGGGTTACTCGCAGGATGAACTGATGAATCTGCACGTGCTGGACCTTAACCCTGCGGATAAACGCCAGGAAGCGGAAGACATCTTTGGAGCCATGTTTCGCGGCGAGCGCGACAACTGCCCCCTGCCATTAAGCACAAAAAACGGCACGTTGATCCCAGCGGAAACACGCGTCTGGTTCGGCAGGTGGAGCGGTGAGGATTGTATTTTTGGCATATGCAAAGATCTAAGCGCCGCGCAGGAAGCCCAGCAGCGCTTTGAAAGCCTGTTCCGTAACAACCCGGCGCTGATGGCTTTATCCTCGATCCCAGAACGCAGGTTCACGGATGTAAATCATGCCTTCCTTGGCATCCTGGGTTACAGCGCTCATGAAATTATTGGCAAGACCAGCGCTGAGATCGGTCTGTTTGTAGATCCACGGCAGCAAGCCGAGATGGCGGAGCAGCTTCGCTCCACACGGCGGCTGGATAATTTGGAACTGCAGGTACGGCGGAAGGACGGTACGATCCTGGATGGCTTGTTCTCTGGTGAAGTCATCAACAGCCAATCCAAAGAATACTTCCTGACGGTGATGATCGATATTACCGCTCGGAAAAAGGCGGAGGAAGATCTGCGGAAGAGCGAATCCAAGACCCGCGCCATTACCAGCTCAGCCCGCGAGGGAATCTTAATGATCGACCCGCAAGGACATATAGCCTTTTGGAATCCGGCTGCCGAAAATATTTTCGGTTATACAAACCAGGAAGCCATGGGGCAAAATCTACACGATTTGATCGCCCCTCACCAATATCATCAGGCGCACAATGCGGCTTTTCCTGAATTTCAAAGGACGGGATCGGGTAATGCGATCGGAAAGTCACTCGAATTGACCGCCCTGCGAAAAGGTGGAGGGCAATTTCCCATTTTGCTTTCGCTTTCTTCATTTCTGTTGGATGATGAATGGTACGCAGTGGGCATCATCAGTGATATTACTGAGCGGAAACAAACGGAAGAAGCGCTGCAGAAAACAACAGAACGCCTTTCAATCGCCACCAAAGCGGGCAATATTGGTATTTGGGATTGGGACGTTGTCAATAATGAGTTGGTCTGGGATGACCAAATGTTCCTCCTCTATGGAGTCAATCCGAATCAATTCAGTGGCGCTTATAACGCCTGGCGGAACGGGCTTCACCCGGATGATATTGCGCGGGGAGACTCTGAGGTTCAAATGGCGCTGCGCGGTGAGAAGGAATATGACACCGAGTTTCGTGTGATATGGCCGGATGGCAGCACTCATCATCTGCGTGCTTTTGCCATAGTCAATCGTGATGAGTCCGGACAGCCAGTACGCATGGTTGGCACAAACTGGGACATTACCATGCAGAAAATGGTGGAGCAGGCGCTGCGAGCAAAGACCGAAGAACTCGACCGGTATTTTACATCCAGCCTTGATCTGTTGTGTATTGCAGATACCGATGGCCATTTCCTGCGGCTCAACCCGCAATGGGGGAACGTACTTGGGTATCCTGTGGAAGATCTGATCGGGAAGGCATTTCTGGATTTCATTCATCCGGATGATCTGTCAGTCACCATCGCTGCCATGTCCACGCTCAACGGGCAGCAGGAAATATTTAATTTTGAAAACCGGTACCGCTGTCAGGACGGGTCTTATAAATGGATCGAATGGCGGTCCAAACCGCTTGGGAACATCATCTACGCGGTGGCGCGCGATATTACGGACCGCAGGAAGATCGAAGAATCTCTTGCCCGTGAAGCAGCGGATCGGCGCATCCTTTTGGACAATATCCAGACTCAGATTTGGTATCTAACGGACACGCATACCTATGGGGCAGTCAATAAGGCGCACGCCGCTTTCAATGGGGTAAAGCAGGATGAACTTGAGTTCAAGAACATGTATGATATTTTTCCCGCAGAGATCGCCGATGCCCGCCAGCAGGGCAACCTTGAGGTATTCACCACGGGAAAAGCGGTGCGCAGCGAGGAATGGATGCTGCACGCTGCGGGTGTACAACGCCTGATCTCCATCCTGAGGTCGCCCAAACTGCGTGCCGATGGCAGTGTAGACTATGTTGTTTGTTCAGGTGAAGATATTACCGAACAGAAGAATGCAGAGAGCGCCCTGATCGGCATCAATCAACAATTGGAGCAAGCCGTTGCCCGAGCCAATACGTTCGCAGTACAGGCCGAAATCGCCAATGTGGCGAAAAGCGAGTTCCTGGCAAATATGAGCCATGAGATCCGTACTCCCATGAATGGGGTGATCGGCATGACCGGACTGCTGCTGGACACCGACCTGAACGAAGAACAACGGCATTACACCGAGATCGTGCGATCCAGCGGAGAAGCCCTGCTGACGTTGATCAATGACATTCTTGATTTCTCGAAAGTTGAAGCCGGCAAGTTGGAGTTGGAGACGCTCGATTTTGATATTCTTGACCTGCTGGATGATTTTGCTTCTGCAATGGCTGTGCGCGCCCAGGAAAAAGGTCTGGAGTTATTGTGCGCTGCCGACCCGGATGTGCCGGCACGGTTGATGGGAGATCCCGGGCGGCTGCGCCAGGTCCTCATTAATCTGGCGGGGAACGCGATCAAGTTCACCGCGCACGGAGAAGTAGCAGTGCGGGTGGCCAGCCTGGCTGAATCCAGCGGGGAGGTTGAACTGCGCTTCTCGATCAGTGACACCGGCATTGGGATTCCGTCTGATAAGATCGGTTTGCTTTTTAACAAGTTTAGCCAGGTGGATGCCTCGACCACCCGTCAATTTGGCGGCACAGGATTGGGATTGGCGATCTCCAGGCAGCTGGTGGAATTGATGGGCGGCACTATTGGCGTAGAAAGTGAAGTTGGGCAGGGGACTGAATTCTGGTTTACAGTAAAACTTAAACGGCAGCTGCCAGACGGCACTTCGCGCAGGTCCCATGATCTGTCCAGTTTGAGCGGTGTGCGCATCCTGGTGGTGGATGACAATGCGACCAGCCGTGAAATATTAAAGGTGTATTTGACATCCTGGGGCATGCAGCCGGGAGAAACGCCGGACGGACCTTCAGCTCTTGAGGCATTGGCCAAAGCCCGGGAGGCGGGAGATCCATATCAGGTCGCGATTTTGGATATGCAAATGCCAGGCATGGATGGAGCTGCGCTTGGTCAGGCGATAAAAAGTGATCAAGGACTGGAAGGAACCCGGCTTATCCTGCTGTCTTCCATGGGGGAACGGGGGGATATGCACCGCTTTGAGAAACCGGCCTTTGCCGGGTATCTAAATAAACCCTTGCGCCACCAGGAATTGTTGAATGTTCTCTCCATCATCCTTAGTTCCGGGTCGGAACCATCGCATCCGATCATGACCCGCCCCACGGTTCCTGAAAAATTTAATTTACCTGCGAACAATCGGACTCATATTCTGTTGGTGGAGGATAACATCATCAACCAGCAGGTGGCGCTGGGCATTCTGCGTAAACTTGGTTTGAAGGCTGATGCCGCAGCCAACGGTGTCGAGGCACTGAAGGCCCTGGAGAGTATTCCCTATGACCTGGTTTTAATGGATGTGCAGATGCCCGAAATGGACGGATATGAAGCCACCCGGCACATCCGGGATAACCGATCGGCTGTGCTTAATCATGAAGTCCCCATCATCGCCATGACAGCGCACGCCATGCAAAGTGACCGGGAGCGCTGCCTTGAGGCAGGCATGAATGATTATGTACCCAAACCGGTGGATCCACAATTACTGGTGGAAGTGTTGAAACGCTGGCTGCCCTTTAAAAATTTGGATAAAGAAGACGGACAAGCTGCACCATTCCCGAATAAAGAACATGCAGAGATGCCGACCCTCCCCGTTCCAACCCAGGGCGAAGTTGGAATTGAAAAAAAACAGGGACAGGTCCCCATCTTTGATAAAACTGCCTTGATCCAGCGCCTGATGGGCGACGAGGAACTGGCTGGTGTTGTTATTGCAGGCTTTCTGGAAGATATCCCTTTACAGATCAAGGCATTGTATGACTATCTGGAAACAGGTGATATTACTGCTGCTGAACGACAGGCGCATACCATCAAGGGTGCCTCAGCCAATATTGGCGCTGAGGCGCTGCGGGCGGTGGCCTTTATGATGGAAAAAATGGGCAAATCCGGTGATCTGGCTGCCATCCAGAAACATATGAGTCAACTGGAGGAACAGTTCGAACGCTTGAGGGAAGTGCTGGAAAAAGAGATCTAATTGGATCACCATTTCAAAAGTGCAGTCCCGAGAATTGTATGATATTTTTTATGAGGAGATAACCAAATGAAGACCCTGATCGTTGAGGATGATTTTACCAGCCGCCTGTTAATGCAGGAGTTATTAAAGAATTACGGCCTACCGCATATTGCCATCAATGGGCACGAAGCTGTGGAAGCCGTGCGTGTTGCTCTGGAAGCGGGGCAGCCCTATGACCTGATCTGCCTGGATATCATGATGCCAGGGATGGATGGACTTGAGGCGCTGAGGGAGATCCGGGCTCTGGAGGATGCAAAGGGTATTTTCTCCACGGAAGGCGCAAAAATTTTGATGACCACGGCATTGACCGATATGCAGAAAAAAATTGAAGCGTTTGCCGGTCTTTGCGACGGGTATCTGAGCAAACCCATTCATAAGGCGCGTTTGCTGGAAGAATTAAGAAAATTTAATCTGATTCCCTCCTAATACGGAAATGCCGATGAGAATTCTGATCGCCGAAGATGATCTGACTGCCCGCACGATTTTGACCGGTATCCTAAAAAAATGGGGCTATGATGTGGTTGAAGTCAAAGATGGGAAGGCTGCCTGGGATGTCCTGCAGCAGGCGGACAGTCCGCGTCTGGTCATTCTGGATTGGATGATGCCAAAAATGGACGGGCCGGAAGTGATCAGGCGGACACGCGCCGCGATCCAGGAACCGCCGCCATATATCATCCTGCTTACCAGCAAGGATGAAAAAGGCGATGTTCTTTCGGGTTTTGAATCTGGCGCAAATGACTATGTCAGAAAGCCGTTTGATAATGAAGAGCTTTTTGCCAGAGTTAAGGTCGGAGAGCGCACCGTGGAACTGCAAGCCCGTCTCTATGAGACCCAACAGACTCTGGCTCATCTTGCCACGCACGACCCTTTGACCGGAATCCTGAATCGGCGTGCCATTCTGGACCAGCTTGCCAGGGAATTAACCCGCGCCCGGCGGGGGGGATTGAGTGCCGGCAACGGACTCTGTGTCGGGTTTTTTGATATAGACCATTTTAAACAGATCAATGACCAGTACGGGCATCAGACCGGGGATGAAGTTTTAATTGGGATCTCCAGGATCATCGCCGGCCAGCTGCGGGCGTATGATTCCTTTGGACGCATGGGCGGGGATGAATTTCTGGTGGTGGCGCCAGGCCCCGAGGAGGAAATTTGCGTGCACCTGTTCGAAAGGCTGGTGGCCTCTGTTGCCGGCTATAAGCTCATCAAAGATGGGGTTCAGGTGTCTGTTACAGCAAGTATGGGAGTTTCCATTGCGGGTCCGGAGAGCAGTGCAGACCAGTTGCTGGATGGCGCTGATGCAGCCATGTACCGGTCAAAGCGGGATGGCGGCAACCGCGTGGTCTACCAAAAGTAGATGAGGAGAATTTAGTGGCATATTCAGAAAATAATTCCCCGCCCAAGCCGGGCGCTGTCGTGGTCAACGATGACACCACCCAGTTGAATGTGTTATGCGGCTTGCTGCAGAAGGCAGGTCTGGAACCTGTTCCCTTCAAAAGCGCCGAGACCGCGCTGGCTGCCATGGGGCGGGATGACCTGGCTCCGGTCCTGATCGTCACCGACCTGTATATGCCAGGGATCGACGGCTGGCAGTTTTGCCGCCTGCTGCGCTCTCCCGAATTTGCACGTTTTAACAAGACGCCGATCCTGGTGGTATCCGCCACATTTTCCGGTGATGAACCTGCGCGGATCACAACTGACCTTGGCGCCAATGCATTTTTACGCATGCCGTTCATTGGGCAGCAGTTCATTGAGCAGGTGCGGGCGCTGCTCAAGGGTGAAACAACTGCGGTTGTCCTTAAAGTATTGATGGTTGAAGCTGGGGGGCTGGTTTCCACCCGTCTATTGGAGGCTTTGCAGGCACATGGTTATTGGGTCGATGCGGC
>JAIFNG010000137.1 GCA_020047815.1 Anaerolinea sp. | reverse complement strand
AAGGAATGGGTCATCTTGTTTTTGGGGACCACGATCCTATTTGGGGCGATTACCCGGTTTTTTCCCGGCCTCCGGACTGGTTTTCCATTAAATGACGGCGGCATGTTTCTGAGCATGATCAATGATCTGCGTGTCAGCCATTATGGACTCCCCGCGTTCACTTCCTACAATCACCTGAATATTCCTTATGCATACCCGCCTTTTGGATTTTATGTAGTCCGGCTGCTTGCGGATGTTTTTAATCTTTCCGAAATCACCCTGCTGCGCTGGCTGCCGCCTGCAATCAATACATTGTCCATTCCGGCATTCTTTATGCTGGCGGCTCTGCTGCTTGGGTCACGCAGGCGCGGAGCGGTTGCTGCGTTATTTTATGCGTTAACCCCGGGCGCTTCGGCATGGTTCATCATGGGAGGAGGGGTGACGCGCAGTTTTGGCTCTTTATTTATGTTGTGTTCCCTCTGGTGGGTGTTTCGTTTATTTCGCGCTGGGGGCAAACTTGAACTGGTACTGTCCATCCTGTTTTGCTCTTTGACAGTCTTAAGCCACCCTGAAGTGGGGATCCATACCGCGGCAGGCTGCATGCTTTTGTGGCTGTTTTATGGGCGCACACGCCGCTCCACTCTTTCTGCGTTGATGGTTGGCGCCGGGACATTGTTCATCTCAGCTCCCTGGTGGGGGCAGGTTCTTTATTACCATGGTGCCGCACCCTTTCTTTCAGCCTTGAATACCGGATATCATAATATTACATGGTGGCAGGGATTGTTCTCTGCGGTGACAGCGAGCCAAACGATCGTGCCTGTTTTGCTGGTCACACGGTTTGCCGGTATTCTTTGGGGGTTGTGGAAAAAAGAATATTTCCTGATCTTGTGGGTCGCTCTGCCCTATCTGGTGGAACCGCGCAGCGCGCCAAGCGTTGCCTTTTACCCGTTTTGCATGTTAATGGCACTCGCGTTCGCCGATGCACTTCCCGCCCTGGTTGACCGAATATTTAAAAATGATCTGCCTTCCCCGAAACCCGCATTCAATGAGCGCGGCTGGTTGAATTTAACCCTGCTGCTGGTGATGGTGTACCTGTTTGCAGAATCAGGTTTATATGGCTTCAAGTTGATCAATACCAGCCTTACCGCTGCTGACCGTGATGCGATGAGCTGGATCAAAAATAATACACCCATGCAGAGTCGTTTCCTGCCGATCACGGGGGTGCAAAGCCCGGAAATTGATCCCTTTGTGGAGTGGTTTCCCGCATTGACAGAGCGGCGCAGCCAGACGACCATACAGGGATTTGAATGGTTGTTGAGCTCCGGGTTTTATGAACGCTATGGCGACCTGGCTGAAGTACAGATCTGCAAAACTGCCGGCTGCATTGCTGAATGGTCCGCACGGACAGGGTTGGATCACCAATATATCGTCATCCAGAGAGCAGGCGTGGATCAAGAACTGGCCGCATCGCTCGACCTGGCAGGCGGATATGAAGTCGTTTATTCAACCGAAGAGGTTTTGATATATAAGCACTAATGGAGTTTGCCGCGCAGCCGGGAATAAGATCAGCAGTGGGCAACGACATATTTTGATCAGACTACTTTGCATACTTCTTTTGCCACTCAAAGACCCGGTTCAGCGCCTCAATGGGGGAAAGGGCATTGACATCCAATCCCATTAATTCATCCAGGAGGGGGCTTGTTTCGGGGAAGAGTGCGGCTTGCTGTGCGGCTTGCGGGTTGATCCTGACCGCGCGTCCGGAAGTTTTTTCGAGTTCAGCCATGATCTCATTGGCACGTTGGATGACAGGGGCTGGCAGGCCAGCCAACTGGGCAACATGGATCCCATACGAACGGTCTGCTCCGCCGGCGATGATCTTATGCAGGAAGACCACTTTGTTATCCGCCTCGCTGACCGCCACATTGTAATTACGGATGCCGGGCAGGAGGTCAGCCAGCTGCGTCAGTTCGTGATAATGGGTGGCGAACAGGGTCTTTGCGCGCAGCTGCGGGTGGTTGTGAATATATTCAATGATCCCCCATGCAATCGACAACCCGTCATAGGTGGATGTGCCCCGTCCGATTTCATCCAGGATCAACAGGGAGCGCGGCGTGGCATGGTGCAAAATATTGGCGGCTTCCACCATCTCCACCATGAAGGTGGATTGCCCGGCGTGAATTTCATCCTGTGCGCCGATGCGGGTGAAAATTCGATCCACCAGCCCAATTCTGGCTGAAGCGGCCGGAACGAATGACCCCATTTGCGCCATCAGAGTGATCAACGCTGTCTGCCGCAGATAGGTGGACTTCCCGCTCATATTCGGTCCCGTGATGATGCGCACCACTTCGCCCTTTTCGAAGATAACATCGTTGGGAATGTATCTGTCTGACTTTAACAACTGTTCAACGACGGGATGGCGCCCCTCGTGGATCTCCAATTCGCTGCCTTCGTGGACTTCCGGCCTGGTGTAGCCTCCCAAAGCCGCCGCTTCGCCCAGGGCTGATAACACATCCAGCTCCGCGATGGCGCGCGCAGTGGAAAGTAATTTGTTCGCGGCTTTTGCCAGGTCGGCACATACCTCGCGAAACAGGCGGGTTTCAATTTCTTTGATGCGCTCTTCCGCATTCAAGACCAGTGTTTCATATTCCTTCATTTCAGGGGTGATGAAACGCTCGGCATTGACCAGGGTTTGCTTGCGGATGTAACTTTCAGGCGCTCTATCAGCCGCGCCGCGTGAGATCTCAATGTAATAACCAAAGACTTTGTTGTAGCCAACTTTAAGAGTCTTGATGCCCGTTCGTTCCCGTTCCACACCCTCCAGGTTGGCGATCCAATCCCGTGCATGTTTGGATGCCTCGATCACACCATCCAATTCCGCGGAATATCCCGGGCGGATCACGCCCGTGTTCTGCAGGGTGGCAGGAGGGTCATCGTCGATCGCATTCTGCAGCAACGAATTCTGTTCTTCACAGAGGCTCATGCCTGTCCCTTCTGCATGGCTCAGGACGGGTCCCTGGTGACTGATGACTTCCCTGACCTTCGGCATTTGCCCCAGGGTATTTCGCATTGCCACCAGATCACGCGGCTGCGCCAGTCCTGCGATGACACGATTGACCAGGCGCTCCAGGTCTGCCAGCGGTTTCAGCGCATCACGCAGCTCGGCGCGGATCATCCCGCTGTTCACAAAGTATTGCACACCTTCCTGTCTTTGCACGATCTTTGCGACTTGCAGCAGGGGCTGGCTGACCCATTGGTGCATGAGGCGTTTGCCCATGGGCGTGATCGAAAAATCCAGTGTGCCGAGCAGGGAGCCTTTTCGTTCGCCACGCAGCGTTTCATCCAATTCCAAATTCCTGCGCGTGGATGCATCGAGTGTCATAAATTCGTTCAGGCTATAGACCCGGAGGGAATTCAGCAGGCTTAGCGCGTCGGGCTGGGTTTCCTTAAGATACTGTATGATCCCGCCCGCGGTCCTGACTGAAAGGCTGTGCTCTCTGAGACCAAATCCGACCAGTGTGGATGACTTGAAATGTGCCAGGAGCGTCTCGGTGCATTTACCGGGTTCAAATTTCCATGCAGGCAGGGCGGTCATGTGACCCGTGATCCCATCCGGCAGGGTTTGTCCATCGGGATAAAGGATCTCAGCGGGGTGCAAACGTGTCAACTCGGCGCGTAAGGCTTCCAATGGAAGTTCGGTAACGGCAAATTCCCCCGTCGTGACGTCAGTATAGGCAACAGAAGCAGATCTTCCCTCCAAAATGACTGCGGTGAGGTAGTTGTTTGCATCACCGGGCAGCAGACCTGGCTCGGTTACCGTCCCCGGGGTCACGACACGGACAACTTTTCGGGGGAAGATCCCCTTGGCGGGCTGCTCTCCCACTTGTTCACAAATGGCAACGTGATACCCCTTCTCGATCAGCCGCGCCAGATAATTTTCCACGGCATGGTAGGGAATGCCAGCCAATGGTGCGCGGGTGCCGCCGCCGATGGGGCGCGAGGTCAGGACGATATCCAATTCGCGCGCGGTAATTTCGGCATCCTCGTCAAAGGTCTCGTAAAAATCACCGAGGCGGAAAAAGACAATGGTGTCGGGGTAATCGCGCTTGATATCCAGATATTGCTGACGGATGGGGGTTACATCATCATTGTTTGGCATATTTACATTCTACGTGTAAGATAAAAAATGGACAAGGGCAATGATGTCAGATATAATCTTTAGTTCAATAAGAAAAGGAGATTCTATTATGTATATCGATCCAAATACTGGAGGCCTATTATTCCAGGCATTAGCCGCGGTTTTCGTGGCAGGTTCAGGGGTGTTGTTGTTCTTTTCCCGTAATATTCGTGAAGCGATCGCAAAACTTCGCCGCCGCATGCGCAAGGATGACGAAAATCAGGAAAAATAATTTAACTGTATGAAGACGATCATTCTTGGTTTTGATTCTTTTGACCCCGCCATATTTGAGAAAATGGCGGGGCAAAATAAACTGCCCAATCTTTCAAAGTTTGTGGATGCGGGCGGGTATTCACGGTTTGAAGTTTGTTCTCCGCCGCAAACTGAGGTTTCCTGGACCAGCATTGCCACCGGCGCAGACCCGGGCGGTCACGGTGTTTTTGATTTTGTGCACCGCGATCCTTCGACGTATGCGCCTTATGTTTCCATTTTGCCAATGAAGAAAACCGCTCTGGGGGAGCAGTTTGTCCCTCCTTATATTGCCAAAACCCTTTTTGAAGAGGCGGCTGAAATGGGTTATCCCGCCACTGCCTTGTGGTGGCCTGCAATGTTCCCTGCGCGTCCCGAATTACCGGTCAATACCCTGCCCGGGCTTGGTACGCCTGATATTCGTGGTCAGCTGGGTGTTGGCACCTTGTTTTCAACCGTTGATGAAAAGAAAGCCAAAACTGCCGTTACGCGTTTTGAAGCAAGCGGCAAGGGTAGATATACGGCTTTATTGAATGGCCCCATGGTGCAGGGCAAATTGGGTCCGCAGCCCGCGACCCTGTCAGTGATCCTGGATGTGGTCGACTCAAATACGGCAAAACTGGCGATAGGCGATAGACAATTACAATTACGCGTGGGGGAGTGGAGCGATATTGTTGAGATCAAATTTAAAGCGGGGTTGTTCCTAAGTGTCCACGCCATTACGCGTGTAATCCTTACCAGCCTGGATGGTGAAGTTCGTTTATATACCTTGCCATTGCAGATCCATCCCCTGCACGCGCTGTCTCATTATTCATCATCACAATCCTTTGCCAGAAATTTGTGGCAGAAGGTTGGACCTTATCTGACCCTTGGCTGGCCCCAGGACACAACGGGATTGGAAGATGGCTGTATCAGCGACGATCAATTCATCAGTCTGTGCGACATGATCTTTGAACGACGCAAGCAGATATTCTTTCATTTGCTGGATGACTTTAAAGAAGGTGTGCTTGCCAGTATTTTCGATGATCTTGACCGCATTCAGCACATGTTCTACCATAACCGCCTGGATGTTGTGCAGGCCTGGTATGAAAAACTGGATGCCTTTGTGGGCGAGGTGAACCAGCGGGTCAGCAGCTGGTCAGGCAAATATAATTACCTGGTGATGTCTGATCATGGTTTCACCACATATAAGCACAAAATACACCTGAACCGCTGGCTGGTTGATAATAATTACTTGAAGCTGAAAGACGGCAAAACGGATGGCGACCTGTCCAGTGTGGATTGGTCACAGACCAAAGCCTATGCTGTTGGATTAAACAGCCTCTATCTGAATGTTGCCGGGCGCGAGGGACAGGGCGTGGTTGCCGCGAACGAGATCGAAGCGCTTTTGAGCGAGATCCAGCAGAAATTGACAAGCTGGAAAGGCGCCGGCGGGGAAGCAGTGATCGAGCGTGTGCGCCTCAAGCACGAAACCTATCATGGTCCCTACACCCGTCTTGGCCCTGACCTGGTGGTTGGATATGCTGCCGGATATCGCGCCTCCTCTGAAACAGGATTGGGCAAAGTATCGCAGGCTCTTATTGAAGAAAATTATGACCATTGGGGGGCGGATCACTGTGTGGATACGGATATCGTTCCCGGGGTGATCTTTGCCAACCGCGACCTGCAAAACTTCGGCGGGATCTCCTTCCGCGATATTCCCTTCCTGGCCATCGGCAAACATCTTGACCAGTCCCACATCAAACCGCCTTCGCAGGTCAGCGGGCATGGGCAGAAAGATCTGGAAGAAAGATTAAAAGGGCTTGGTTATCTATAACTGCCTTGAGGACAAGTGAGTCAATTTTGAAGAATTTTTTCGCAAACAGGGTTCCCAAAAAAGAAAATAAAAAGATCATTATTGTTTCAGGGCTGCCGCGTTCAGGTACCTCGATGATGATGAAAATGCTGGCGGAGGGCGGCTTGCCGGCTGTTATGGATTCGCTGCGCCAGGCGGATGAAGATAACCCCAATGGTTATTTTGAGATCGAGGCCAGCAAGAGCCTGAAAGACGGCGAAAAAAAATGGTTGTATGATGCGCAGGGGAAGGTTGTAAAAGTTATTTCATACCTGCTTGAGTTCCTGCCTGACGACCTCTCCTATGACATTATCTTTATGGAACGCGAGATCAGTGAAGTCCTTGCCTCGCAGCGAAAAATGCTGCAGCGCAGAAATGAAGTCTCCGCGCTTTCCGATGCCGAGATGGAAGCCCAGTTTCGTGAACATTTGCGGGCTGTGAAGTATTGGTCAGCGCGCAAACCCAACATGCGTATTTTATTTGTCAAATATAGTGAGATGGTGAAAGCACCTGCAAAGTTGTGCGGGTCAATTGCGGAGTTCCTGGAACTTCCCATGGATCTGGAAGCCATGCAGTCGGTGCCAAGCCAGTCATTGTATCGAAACCGTTCATAATAATGGAGTTGAATCATGTATAAATTAGTTCTCGTCCGTCACGGACAAAGCACCTGGAATCTCGAAAACCGTTTCACGGGCTGGACCGATGTTGACCTGACCGATCTTGGGCGCTCAGAGGCGCACGAGGCGGGCAAATTGCTGCGTGAAGGTGGTTATGACTTTGATATCGCCTACACATCCGTTTTAAAGCGCGCCATTAAAACGCTGGCACTTATTCAAGGAGAGATGGACCTTGATTGGCTGCCGGTGATCCGCGCCTGGCAATTGAACGAGAGACATTATGGCGCTTTGCAGGGATTGAATAAGTCCGAAACTGCCGAAAAATTTGGCGAGGCACAGGTAAAGGTCTGGCGGCGTTCCTACGATGTTCCGCCCCCGGCGTTGGAATTAAGCGATGAACGCCATCCCAGGTTTGATCGCCGCTACGCTGCGTTGACACCGGAACAACTGCCCGCCACCGAGTCACTTAAGATCACGCTGGATCGTGTGCTGCCGTTCTGGCATTCCACGCTCGCCCCTGAAATAAAAACAGGCAGGCGTGTCCTGGTCGTGGCGCATGGCAATTCCATCCGTGCCATGGTGAAGTACCTTGATAATATTTCCGAGGCGGATATCACCGAACTTAATATTCCCACAGGCTTGCCGCTTGTGTATGAATTGAATGAAGACTTGAAGCCCATTAAGAATTATTATCTTGGCGACGCGGAAGAAGCAGCCAGGAAGGCGGCGGCTGTGGCAAACCAGGGAAAAGCAAAATAGATCTTCCAGTAAAATGTAATTGTTCCATTCATTGCACAATGGGCAAACTATCTCCCAAAAGAGAGTTTGCCCATCTGTCTAAATTCACCCCTCGCCATCTGTCTAAATTCACCCCTCGCGAAGATGATTTTAGTCATTAATTCTCTAACGTATAAATGTCATTGTAAGACCGATAGCCCAATACTGGTGACGTTCGCCAAATCTCCTGATTAAAGGGTAAGCCTTGTTAGATGTGTGGAGGAGAAGAGGAGAATCAAAAATTTGGGAAATTAATTTTGCATCGGAGATGTGATGAGCTTTATTAAAAAACGTCCATTGCTGTGTTTAAGCATCGCCTTGTTTATTCTTTCATTTTTTATTCGTTATCAAGTTTATGACCTTTCAAACGAAGATGTTGTAATTATGCAGGATTGGTACCGCCATTTCTATAAGAGAGGCGCTGCAAGTCTCGCGAATGGTAATTTTTCAAACTATACCCCTTTATATTTGTACATTTTGTGGGGTACACGCCTGTTTTCAGACTGGTTTGGTTCCATGGTCGCCATAAAAATTATTCCAACTATGTTCGATCTGTTGTCTGCGGGCACGATCTATTTATTGGCACGTATTAAATTTAATGACGACAAACCCATTCTACTCTCAGCGCTTTTTTTCACCATGCCGACCATTATGTTCAATAGCACAGGCTGGGGGCAGATTGAAAGTTTGTATACATCCTTTTTGTTGCTCAGTGTATATTTTTTGCTAAGGAATAAGCCAGCATACGTGTTGATCTTGTTTGGTTCTGCGTTCTCGGTAAAATTCCAGTCCGTATTTTTTCTGCCCTTTCTTGGGATTATGTTTTTGAAGGGTAGAATACGCTGGTGGCATTTTTTGTTAATTCCGCTAGTGTATATTGTTTTGGCAATACCGGCTGTATTGATTGGAAGAAGTTGGCAGAGCATTCTTCTTATTTATGCCGGTCAGGTGGGTCAGTTTTATAGCCTTTCAATGAGCGCCCCCAATTTATATATTTTTGTTCCAGATACCTTTTATGATATTGGCGTATGGATTGGCATGGTTTTTTTTATTGTCTCCATGGCAATTTGGGGATGGCTTAACTGGCGCGCTAATTCCGTGTATAAAGCCCGTCAGATCATTCTCATGGCTTTGGCGAGTTTGGTTCTTGTGCCATTTACGCTTCCTAAAATGCATGATCGCTACTTTTATCCTGTTGATGTTTTTTCCTTTGCCGCGGCAATTTTTGTCCCAGAGATATGGTTTGTCCCGATTCTTTACCAACTAATCTCGGGACTGTCCTATTCCGTCTTTATTCTGGACGCTTCACCCCAATATGTCATGCTTGCCGCGCTGATCAATACAGGTGCTGTGATTTATATTTTGCGCAAGCAATTTTTATCGCTGCGAGAAGAAGTTCCTTCAGTTTAAGGTGTGTTTTTTGGGAAGTAAACCTCATATTTTGTAAATCTTTTTACTTTGTAGTTGATGTTGGAGACAGGCGGTAATTCTCCCAGTTTTAATATAAAGA
>JAIFNG010000105.1 GCA_020047815.1 Anaerolinea sp. | reverse complement strand
ATTTAATCTTTGAAAAATGAAAATCATTACCCTTACAGAAGAAAAAGATCATCTCATTCAACAAGCCGGTAAATTACTGGTGGATGCGTTCGGCGAGCATTGGAGTGAGGCATGGCCTTCTCTGGAAGAAGGCTTGCAGGAAATTCACGGGATGCTTGGATCAGAACGGATTTGCCGAATCATGCTGGATGATGATGGTAATTTGCTTGGCATTGTGGGCGGGATTCCGCTATATGATGGCCGCGTATGGGAATTGCACCCCCTGGCGGTTCAACCAGACATGCAAGGCAGAGGGATTGGAAAAGCCCTGATTGAAGATTTTGAAGAGCAGGTTCGCCAGCGTAACGGTCTGACCATCACCCTGGGATCGGACGACGAAGACAATATGACTTCGTTATCTGGCGTTGACCTGTACGATAACTTTTGGGAGAAAGTCAGGGAAATTCGCAACCTCAAGCGTCATCCTTTTGAGTTTTACCAAAAAATGGGATATGTCATCACCGGCATCGTGCCTGATGCAAACGGGGTCGGAAAGCCCGACATCATCATGTCAAAAAGAATAACAAGTGAAGGAACATAAAAGGTGAAAACATGATGATCAGTTCGGAACAGGAATTTCTTAAATTTTTAGAGACCCGCCATTTCGTATTTGAGCGTTTCGAGCATCCCGCTGTATTCACGTGTGAAGAGGCGGAGTTACATCGCCCGGAGCGCCCGGCCGTTAGTACAAAAAACCTCTTTCTATGCGACAAAAAAGGCCGGCAATTCTTTCTGGTAGTAACTGCCTGCGAAAAGACCGTGAAATTGGATGAACTGTCCTCACAACTGGGCGTATCCCGTTTACGGTTTGGCTCAGAGGAAAACCTGATGCGCCTGCTGGGCGTGACACGCGGATCAGTCACGATGATGGGGTTGGCAAACGACACGGAGCATCAGGTTGAATTGTGGCTTGATGCAGAAATCTGGCAGAATGAGTACTTCCAATCCCACCCACTGGTCAATACAGCAACATTGGTTCTTGCCAAAGGCGAACTGGAACGATTTTTTTCACTGACCGGACATGCACCGAAATTTTTTATTGAGAAGGCAGGGAAACCAGGATGAGAATCGCATTTGCGGGAACAGGCAATATCAACAAAGTCCATGCACAAGCCGCAAAAAATGCAGGGCTGGAACTGACAGCCGTCGTGAACCATAAAAAAGATTCGATGATCGGGTTTGGAAAACAATTCAATATTGCACGTCAATATGAAAAGCTGGAAGATCTGTTGAATGATGGCGGCGTGGATGCACTGGTTGTATCCACGCCAAATTATTTACACTCGCCTCAGACCATTGCCGCGCTCAACGCAGGTGTTCATGTGATGGTTGAGAAACCAATGGCGATGAATGCACAAGAAGCAGAACTAATGTGTAAAGCCGAAAAGAAATCGGGGGCGATATTGATGGTGGCACATTGCTGGCGATTTGACCCTGATGTGTTATGGCTGAAAGATCAATCGAAAAAATTGGGAAAAATCATCCGAACCAAGGGAATTGGCGTACACGCCCATTGGGGTCCTTCAGGCTGGTTTACACAAAGAAAATTAGCGGGTGGCGGCGCAATGGCAGATATGGGAATCCATGCGCTTGATACAGCAAGGTTTATCCTTGGTGACCCGAAACCAATCTCTGTTTATGCAAAGATCGGCACATACTATCAAGATTTTGATGTGGACGATACAGGTGTGATCATCGTTGAATGGGATAATGGAGCAACCTCAACCATTGAGTCAGGATGGTGGCAACCACACGCGGATGGCCCTGAAGCAGCGACACAGTTATATGGAACTGAAGGATTCGGGGAACTTTTTCCCACTCATCTGGAACTGTCAAATAAAAAAGAGAGAGAAATTGACTTTATTGAACCAGGCTTTGAATTCCCGCGCAGGGAACATTGTCCGCAAAGTCTGTATGATGACCAGATGAATTATTTTGCTGAATGCATCAACAAGAAACAAACACCCATCCCCGGCGGAACGGAGGGTTTGATAAATATGAAAGTTGTAGATGCGGCTTACGAATCGAGCCGTACTGGAAAGGTTGTCGAGGTTATTTAAGCCATGCGTCTTGCCATACTTGCGGATATTCATGGAAATATTCCAGCCCTGGAAGCCGTCCTGAAAGAAATTGAAAAGGATGCAATAGACGGGCTGATCGTCGCAGGCGACATGGTGGCGGGGCCAAATCCTGTTGAAGTTATCAACCGCCTCCGCGACCTTAATGCCTGGATGATCCGGGGCAACAACGAAGGCTACATCCTGCGCTTTGCCTCTGGAGAAGCCCCTGCCTGGTGGTACACAGCCCGCCAATGGTCTTTCATGCATTGGAACTATCGCAGAATGGATAATAATACGCTTGATTTTATTAAGGAATTACCCGAACAACGAACCATCCACTTTGCCGGGACTGACCCGATCCGAATCGTTCATGGTTCACCCAGGAATGTCTCGGAATTGATATATCCCGAAAAAGACATATTCCCCCTGGATATGTCCCTGGGAATGGTCACGGAGTCCGTATTAATATTTGGCCATACGCATGAGCCCTGGCAAATGCGACGCGGCAGTCAACTTGCTTTCAACCCTGGATCCGTTTGCGGTACTTTCATGGGAAAGACTGGCGGAAGTTACGCGATCCTATCCTGGGAGAATGGCCAGTGGGAAGCAGAATTAAGGGAGTTACACTATGATCTTCGCCTGGCAAGAAAAGCCTTTGAAGACACTGGCTTACTCGAGGAAGGTGGAGCTTTTGCTGAACGCTGGCTGCATGATCTTGAAATGGGGATCAATACCCTTCCGCGATTTGTAGAGTTTGCATACAGGCAAGCTGCTGAAACAGGTTATTCTGATTCGCCGTTTGTTCCTGATGAAATTTGGGATAAGGCAAGTGACTTATTCAAAATCGAACTTGCAAAAGGAAAAATTATCCTATGAAGATTACAGTCATTGGTGGCGGCTCCACCTATACACCTGAATTAGTAAATGGCTTACTTGAAAGGGTGAACACCCTGCCCATAACAGAACTCTGGTTGATGGATATTGACCAGGAACGTCTAAACATTGTAGGCGGATTTGCTCAACGCATGGCGAAAGCGAAAGGCACCCCGTTCAAAATAGTGCTGAGTACAAATCAAAGGGATGCAATTGCAGGTGCATCCTATGTGACCACGCAACTGCGGGTTGGCATGATGTCCGCCCGCCGGGAAGATGAATATCTTGGTTTGCGTCATGGGTTAATCGGACAGGAAACAACTGGTGTTGGAGGCATGGCAAAGGCTTTGCGCACGATCCCTGTCATTCTCAACATTGCAAAAGATATTCGTGAAACCTGCGGACTGGGGCAAAGACAGGAACTTGGACAAGGACCTGGGCAGAGACAAGCCATGCCGCTACTTGTAAATTTCACCAACCCTGCAGGACTTGTTACCGAGGCGATCAATCGCTACGCATCCGATGTCCCTGCGGTCGGAGTGTGCAATGTGGGCATCACAACCAAGATGCAAATCCTTGAGGAACTTGAAAGTGCCACAGGTTCACATGTCGAACCGGAGCAGGCAGTACTTGATACTTTGGGACTCAATCACCTCACCTGGCATCGCGGTTTCACAATTGACGGCGAAGAGATGTGGCCAGTGATCTTTGCTGCCTATGTCGAAACGCTCAAACAGGAATCCGAACCGGAATGGGACGTGCCCACTGTTGAAACCCTTGGGATGATCCCAAATTATTACCTGCAGTATTTTTATTACACCCATAAAAAACTTGCGGAACAAAATAAGTGGCCGCCTTCGCGAGCTGAGGAAGTGATGGAGATCGAGAAAGACCTTTTGCGCCAATACGCCAACCCCGAACTCACCCAGCCACCTCCAGATTTGATAAAACGCGGCGGCGCATATTATTCCACGCTGGCAACTCAACTCATCAACTCGCATCACAATAACCTGGGACAGGTGCATGTGGTTAACATTCGTAACAATGGAGCGGTGAAGGAATGGCCGGCAGATTGGATCCTGGAATTGCCCGCAAAGGTGGACAGAAAAGGCATCCACCCGCTGCCCGCCGACCCTTTGCCTGATTCCTGCTTCGGGCTAATCGCCGCGATCAAGATGTACGAACTGCTCACCATCGAAGCCGCTGTCCATGGTGACAGGAATGCTGCATATCAGGCTTTGCTTGTCCATCCGCTTGGACCCAGTGCCGAGAAGATACATGAAGTGTTGGATGACATGCTCGAGACCAACAAACAATGGCTGCCCCAGTTTTTCAAATAAGGAAACATCATGATTCCAAACCCTCTATTACAAAAATTAGGTTTCTCCAACAGCGATAAGGTAGTCATTATCCATACCGACGATATTGGCATGTGCCACGCATCCGTACAGGCTTTTAGAGACTTGTGGGAATTTGGCACGATCACCTCAGGCGCGGTAATGGTACCGTGTCCGTGGTTTCCCGCAACTGCGGAGATGTGCCGCGCGAATCCCGAAATGGACATGGGAGTCCATTCAACGCTCAACGCGGAGTGGGAAAACTATCGGTGGGGACCTGTCTCGACACGGGATCAATTGTCAGGGTTGATGGATGAAAAAGGCTATTTTCATCAATGGAATGAGGCCGTCTATCAAAATGCCAAACCCGAAGCTGTTGAAATCGAAATCAACCTGCAGGTCGAACGCGCGCTGGCGGCAGGGATTGACGTATCACATATCGATTCTCACATGGGCTCCATTATGAATCCGTTGTTCATTCAGACCTATATTAAGTCAGCCGCGAGCCGGTTGCTCCCAAACATGCTGCCACGGGCCAGCGCAACTGGCATGGAAATGATGGGGATCAGCGCAAAAGAATTGCAAATATATGCACCGATCATGCAGCACCTTGAGTCGCAAGGTATCCCGATGTTGGACGGGTTATTTGCAATGCCACTTGAACATGCAGACGACCACATCGGTGTGGCGAAAAAAATATTGAGTGAACTACCTGTGGGAATTTCGCATTTTATTTTGCACCCATCCATTGATTCGCCTGAATTACGTGCAATCTGCCCCGACTGGCAGGCGCGTACAGCAAACTTCAACGCATTTATGAGTGACGAACTTAAGCACTTCATTAAGAATTCCGGTATTAAATTGATCGGGTACCGCCAAATTCGCAGCACAATGAGGAATTGAAATGACAAAAGAATTTGCCACCAGCACAAAGACGCGCATGCTATATTCACTCTCCAGTTTGGGAATTACGATCCCGGGTGAAGCGGTTGCAGGCGTTATCGCCTTCTACATCGTGGACATTAAAAACCTGCCTGTGGCATGGTACTCGACCTTCTGGTTTTTTTATACGATATATAATGCGTTGAATAACCCTGCTTTTGGTTTTCTTTCTGACCGCACACGCTCACGCTGGGGCAGACGCCTTCCCTATATCCTGTTTGGCGGATTGCCTTACGCACTGGCATTTGCACTACTCTTCACTGCACCATTTGATGGAAAATCTGATCCGCGCGGATTGCTGCTCTACTTCGGCGCAGCCATCATTATTTGGGAAGGTCTCTATACGGCGTTGACAACCGGCTATTATGGACTTATGCCGGAAATGTTCGGCACATATCAGGAGCGAACAGATGTGGCGGCAAAGATGAATATTTTCCAGATCGTGGGATTATTCATCGGAGCGGCACTGCCACCGATGCTGGCAAACCTGATGGGCTGGAGCAATATGGCAATGCTGTTTGCAGGTATTTCGGTTCTTGCCATTTACTCAGGTTACCCCGCGATGTTTGAAAGAAAAGAATTGCACACCGATACCAGTTTCCCATTTTCCGCCGCGCTTAAATACACATTTTTTAACCGCAGTTATCTTACTGCCGCAGGCGCGCAGACCATGCGTTTCTTCGCGACAGGCTCACTCCAAACAGGTATTCTCTTCTATTTGAAGTACAGTCTTAAAGTGGATGAAGGTCTTGCAACCGTCGTCCTCGGACTGGCATTCTTTATCGCCATGCTGTCCCTGTATCCCTGGCGTAACTGGGTGGCAAACAAACTTGACTCACGCCGTACACTGATGCTAGCCAATGCAATCATGATCCTGGGCATTGTACCCATGGGATTCTCACCCAATATAAATTTCACGTATGCCGCTGCAGTTGTACTGGGAATCGGTCTTGGCGGACTGGTATTAATCGGCGATGTGATCATGACCGAAGTCGTTGATGAAGACGAAGTAAAGACTGGTCACCAACGTGCGGGAATGTACTTCGGGATGAGTGGTTTTCTGATCACGTTAAGCGGCTTGCTGGTGTCCAGTGTCTTCGGTTTTTTGATGCCCGCATTCGGCTATGACACCCTGCTTGATGTACAACCTGCGTCTGTTGATCTCGGGTTTCGCATCTTCCTGACCGTGCCAACCAGTATTGGATTCCTCTTTGCCATCTTCCTGCTCTGGCTCTATCCACTGCACGGCACAAAATTGACTGACATCCGCGAAGCATTGAAACTTAAGCGGGGTGATCTATAAATGCGCTGCTTTTTAGGAATTGACGTTGGTTCTTCCAAAACGCATGCGCTGATCGTGGCAGAAACCGGAGCTTGCATTGGGTTCGGAAAAGCATGGGGTGGGAATCATCAAAATTTTGGGTATGATGGTTTGGAAAACGTACTAAAAGAGTCCTTTGAGCAAGCCAGGGAAATGGCAGGCATCTCTGTGAAGCAGATCACAGGCGCGGGATTTGGGATCGCAGGTTATGACTTTCCATCAGACCATAAGCCTCACTTGCAGGCAATTGCCGCGCTCGGTTTATCCTGTCCACTGGAGGTTGTGAATGACGGAGTCAACGGTCTGCTCGCAGGAGCGACTCGCGGGATCGGCGTAAATGTCACAGCGGGTTCGTCCAATAATTGTCGCGGACGCGGACATAATGGGCGTGAAGGCCGCATCGTTGGGAATGGTCCGACATTTGGCGAGTTCGGCGGCGGGATCGAAATCACACTCAAAGCGCTGCACATGGTCAACTACGCATGGATCAAACGCATCCCACCGACATCTTTAACCAATATCCTGCTCAATGCCACCGGCGCAAAAAATGAGATGGATCTGATGGAAGGTATTTCAAACGAACAATATCATCTCTTTCCATTTATCGCCAAAGAAGTATTCCGAGCCGCACGCGATGGGGATGCAGCGGCACGCGCAATCATTCAATGGGCAGGCGAAGAGCTTGGCTGGCTGGCGGTTTCGGTGGCACGTCAAATCGATATGGAAAATGAAGAAATTGAGGTTATACAATCGGGCAGTATTTTTGAGGCGGGTGAGATCATCACCAATCCCATGCGCGTCATTATTCTCAAGTATTGCCCCAACGCGAAGATCATCCCCCTTAATTGTCCCCCCGTCGTCGGTGCTGTTCTGCTGGGCATGGAACAAACGAATTTCGACGGCTATGCTGTCCGCGAAAGGATCATTCAAACCGCAAAGGAAATTGTAAAATAAAAGACCCGAAATATTTCCTCAACCAAGGGGATCAATTTTTTGATCAAGGAAAACTTTTACAGGGTCTCCAACAAACAGGAGAAAAATGAAAGCTGGCTATGCTCAGAATATCATCACGCCCTCGCTTGGTAGGCCCATTTATCTGGCAGGCTTTGGAAACAACCGCCGCGCTGAAACCATCCATGATGACCTTTATGTGCGGGCAATTGCCGTGCAGGATGACAACTCCACGCTGGTACTGGTTGCGCTCGACCTGATCGGATTCTTTCGACATGATGTATACGAGGTGATGGAGACCCTGAAGGTCTTTGAGCTTTTTAGGGCACTGGATCCAAAAGTGGTAATTGCATCCGTCCACCCGCATCATGGTCCCGACACGATGGGGTTGTGGGGTCCTGATGATAAAACCAGCGGTGTGGATGCAGACTATTTATCCGCAATCAAAAATAAAATTGTGAATGTAATTCTTGATGCATTATCGAACCTTAATTCTGCTTCTGTTAAAACGACATCCGTCCACGTCCCTGGTTTGACCAAGAATGCGCGCAATCCGGAAATCATGGATCATGAATTGACGCTCGCCCAATTCATGACAATGGGCGATAAACCAATGACCACTTTGTTCAACTTCCCATGTCACCCCGAGGTTTTATGGGAACACAATCCACACATCACTGCAGATTATGTCGGATATCTGCGAGATGAAGTGGAAAAACAAACCGGCGCGCCGTGCATTTTCTTTGCGGGGGGATTGGGCGGCATGCTAACGCCCGATGTCAAAGATCACTCCTTTGAAGAAGCAGAGTTCATGGGGAAGAAACTGGCAGATGAGGGGATTAAGGCATTGAGTTCGACGCCGGTGAAAAGTAACCAGTTATCAGTGATCGATATTAAAAAACATTTGCTGGCTGCAAAATTGACCAACCCTCTTTATAAAGTTGCATTCCGGCGCAAGCTGCTTCCTGATGCCCGAAATGAAAAGGGACAGATCGAAAGCGAGGTTAACCTGATCAAGATCGGAGATCTGTGGCTGGCGACAGTACCTGGAGAATTACTACCAAAGCTTGGGCTAAGACTCAAAGCCCAATTATTGAAATCAGGTGCGGGCGTAGCTGGAATTATTGGACTGGCAAACGATGAGCTGGGTTACATCCTACCCGTTGATGATTTTAAATATCCGTGGAATCCATTCAAGCCGGGCAAGCATTACGAAGAGACTAACTCCATTGGCAAAGAGATCGGTGTAAAAGTAATGGATGCCTTTGATGAATTATTGCCAGGAGATAAATATGTCTGAGTTGGCAATTTTCGGTGGACCAAAATCACGCACAGCGGCGTATCCGGAATGGCCTGTGTGGGATGAGCGCGACGTGCAAGCAGTTACGGAAGTGATTCGTTCAGGGCGCTGGGGCGGATTCCCCTACCCCGGCCCAAAAACTGCTGAACTGGCCAAGAAATTTTCCGAACTACAAGGCGGTGGCTTTTCCGTGCCTATGATCAATGGGACAGTAACGATGGAAGTTGCATTGCGCGCGGCGGGCATTGGCTGGGGTGATGAAGTAATCGTACCTGCTTATACTTTTCAGGCAACAGCTACCGCACCCATGGCAGCGGGTGCGATTCCCGTCATCGTGGATATAGACCCAAAAACTTATTGCATTGATGTGAGGGCGGCGGAAAAAGCGATCACACCCAAGTCAAAGGCGATCATCCCCGTACATCTTGGCTCAAACATGGCAGACATGGATGCGATCATGGAACTGGCAGAGAAATTCAGTTTAATCGTGCTCGAAGATTGCGCTCATGCGCATGGAGCAAAATGGTGCGGTCAGGGTGCGGGGACAATTGGACACTTCGGGTCCTTCAGTTTGCAATCGTCGAAGACGCTCAGTTCTGGCGAAGGCGGTATTTTGTTATGCCGCACTCCAGAACTCGCAGCCAGAGCCGCTTCCATCATTGACTGTGGACGCCCGCATGCCTTGGGTGGAGGGGCAGAAGACCCAAATGGGTTTGCGGTGCAGGGTACAAATTATCGCTTGAGTGAATTGCAAGCCGCACTTGCGCTGGCTGGCATTGAACGCTTCCCCGCACAGGCGAAACAACGGGAAGAAATGGCTTTATACATGGATGAAGCCTTGAGTGAAATTCCCGGCGTGCGCGTCTTGAAACACGATGAACGTCACACCACACGCTCGTTCTATCGCTACGTTTTCGCCATTGACCCCCATCAATTTGGCATGGAACATGACTTATTATGCAGCGCGCTGGACGCCGAAGGTATTAATTGTTGGATCGGCTACGAAGCGATGAACAATTATGAACTATTCCAACCACAAACATCCACACTGGCAGTGCCGAATGCCTTCCCGGAATATTTCAAATTCAATGAGATGAATCTACCCGAGGCTGCACGTGCCTGTGAACACGAAGCGGTCTGGCTGGACGAAAATATTTTCCGCGCAGGGGCAAAAGGTGTGGATGATGCAGTGGCTGCAATCAAAAAAATTCAGAAGAATGCAAAAGAGTTAAGTGCCGATGCGAAATAGAAGTACGATAGCAAGACATCAGCGGTTCTTTTTGTTACACTTCTAAAGCCATTCTTTTTTCATTTTTTTCCAATGTTCTTCAAAAAGGCATCCACAACTTGTGGGTCAAAATGCCTGCCGCTCTGGTCTTTTATGTACTGGCGCACTTTTAATTTTGTCCATTTTTTCCGATAGGGACGGTCATTTGTAAGCGCATCCCATACGTCTACGATGGCAAAAATTCGTGCGACCAAAGGAATACGATCTCCTTTCAAACCCTGTGGATAGCCCGTGCCGTCCCATTTTTCATGATGACAATAAGGAATATCGAGCGCATCATTTAAATAGGCAATCGGTGCCAGCATATCGTGCGCGAGATGGGGATGTTTGCGCATCAGATCCCATTCCTCTTCGGTCAATTTTCCATCTTTAAGCAGGATCGAATCGGGGACGCCTATTTTGCCGATATCATGCAGAAGTGCACCACGACGGATGGCTGTCAGTTGAGATTCACTGATGTGCATGGCTCGCGCCAACTTCAGAGTGAGGTCTGTAACGCGCAAGGTATGCCCCTCAGTCTCATGGTCACGCAGATCCATCGCCCGCGACCAGCCTTCGATAGTGGCATCATAAGCGAGGTTAAGATCCATATTTGCACGCTGTAAATTCTCAAAAAGTTGGGTATTGTCAATTGCAATTGCCGCCTGCCCCGCCAGCGCTTCGAGAAATTCCAGCCATTCTGCATCAGGAGTAAAAGCTTTACGACAATAGACTTCCAAGGCACCTTTGACCTCCCCTTTTACGACCAAGGGGACGCACCAATAACAAACGAAGTCTTCCTCTTTCCAGAGTTTCCAAAAGTGCGGGTATTGGTCAACAATCTCGACATCACGCGCCGAGATCAATCGATGTTCTGTAATAGCTTGCATGGCAAAACTATCGTTCAATCTGACACTTTCGGGAATAAGCGTGTGAAATCCACGACCGCCCACCAACTCCAACACGTTTAGACCGGAGTTAAGCAGAATCACATCTGCGGCATCCACTTTCAGTTGGGAAATGGTGTGCATCAACAAAATATTCAACGTCAGGCGCATATCACGACTGCTGGAAATGGCCTGGTCGACGGCGCGCAAGGCATTCAATTGCTCAAGGCGGTGAACGGTTTGTTCATGCAATTGCATTCGCTGCAAAGCCGATCCGGTCATTTCAGACAAAATAGACAGCAGACGAATCTCATTCTTGTTGGGTTCGTGTTCACTCGGCATGGATACAATCATAACTCCCAGCGTTTGCTGTGTTGTACGAATTGGCAAACAAATACCGCCCCAACCCGGTGGGATCTGACTGCGTGCGGCAGGACGCGTCTCAGGGTCACTGGCGAACTCATGAGAGATATAGATCTCACCGCTGGTGAATACTTTGCCTGCAATTCCTTCGGCGGCATGGCTTGTTGGAATCAACTGACCCAGCCAACCGCGCACTATGGTTTGGTCAAGGTTATTCAAAGTTTTATTAAATAATTCGATGGAACCATGTGAAGTATGCAGGATATCTAGAGCCTCATCCAACACCAGGGATAACATTTCATCCTGTTTGGTGACGGCACGCAAAACAAGCAAAATGCGGTTCAGGGTTTCCAGTTCCAGTACACGCTGGCGGGTTTCCTCAAACAGACGGGCGTTTTCAAAAGCGTTGACAGCCTGATTAGCCAACGTGGCGACCAGGTGTTCATCTGCTTCACTAAAAGCATCCGGTCGTTCGTCCTCAATACTGATCACTCCAACCATGTTTTCGCCCAACTTCATCGGAACGTAAAGGCCGGAACGTATTCCGGAGTATGCCTCGATAAAGTGTGGATCAATACTGACATCACCGGCGCGTACAGGTTTCCCCTGTTGAATGGCCCAATCGCTCATGCAACGGCTTACAATCGATTGGAAGTGTTCCACCACTACTTCAGGTTTTTCCTTCTCACTGTTCAAACTTGTCTGATTTAAGTCCAGTAATTCCAGATTGTCATTATGCATGTGATAGAACAGAATACCTGTATGGTGCCAGTCCAGTTTCTCCTCGAGCAATTCGAGGATCTTTTGCCCAATTTCCTTTGGGTTTAATGATTGGCTAAGCGCCAATCCACTTTGGTATAGCATTTCCAGTTCTGTTACACGCCTATGGATATCATCTTCAGCCCGCTTGCGATCAGTAATATCCACCATGATGACGGCAAATTGCCCCAACCGCGGGGAATAAACTGACACTTCAAAATAGCGGTCCAATTCTCCGGAATAGTTTTCAAAAAATGTTGACCGTCTTGTTAAAGCCACATTCCCGTAAACTTCGATCCAATACTGCTCGGTATTGGGCATGACCTCAAGAACGGTTTTACCGACTATATCTGCAGACTGAAGCCCGGTTAAACGTTCAAAGGACGGGTTGACTTCAAGAAAACGATAGTCCACAGGATTATTATTTTCATCACAGATGATCTCATGCAGGGCAAAACCATCAAGCATGCCATTGAAAAGTTCGCGGTAGCGCTTCTCACTAATTTGTGAGGATTCTTCGGCGCGCTTACGTTCGGTGATGTCGGCGATGATCGCCATTCTGCCATTTACATTTCCAACACTGTCATATATGACTGCCGATGAAATACTTACATTAACCAGTGAACCATCCTTGCGCTGGCGAAGAGCATCCTGATTATTGAGCACATCCCCCTGTATCACCTTGTCGCTCCAGTCACTGTATTCATTCTGTTTATCCACCGGCACAATGGGGTTTAAGTGCCCCATGATTTCCTGCGCGTTCCAGCCAAAGATCCGTTCCGCTGCCGGGTTCCATATCAGAACATTCCCGCCAACGTCGAGCAAAATGATCGCAAGCGGTGAAACACGGATCAAGGTTTCAAGTTTTGTAGTAATCTCGCGCAATGCGTCTTCAGCCCGCTTGCGTTCAGTGATGTCGTACATGACACCCTGCCAAAAGGATGAAGTCCCATCCTGATTTCCGATCATCACAGCTTCATCGTGGATCCAAAGCGTACGCCCATCCCGGGTCAGAATACGGTATTCAGCGGAAAGAGGGGCATGTGTAAGACTGGTACGGTTATTCTCTTCAACAATAGCTTCCAAGTCTTCGGAATGGATAATTTTTTTCCACAGATCGTGGTCTTCAACCCATTCGGCGGGGGTATAGCCGGTAAGTTTCTCTATTTGCGGACTAACGTAGATTGGTGACTTGGCCTCCGCCGAATCGGTATACACGGTAGCTGGTACCTGCTCCACCAAGGCACGCAGTTTGGCTTCAGAGGCGGCAAGAGCCTCTTCCGCCTGCCTGCGTTCGGTGATGTCATACATCACACCCTGCCAAAATAGCGGAGTCCCATCTTGATTTTGGATCATCACGGCTTCATCACGGATCCATACCATACGTCCACCCTGCGTTAAGATACGATACTCAACCAAAAACGGCTCATGGGTCAGACTGGTACGATCATTTTCTTTAATAATAGCGTCCACATCTGCCGGATGGATTATTTTTTTCCACAGGTCATGGTCTTCGATCCACTCCGCGGGTGTACAGCCGGTAATTTTCTCTGCCTGTGGGCTGATGTACAGGGTCTCCCGTGTTTCTGCCGACTCGGTATATACAATTGCCGGCATCTGTTCCACCAGGGCGCGCAGTTTGGCTTCAGATGTGGCAAGAGCCTGCTCTGCTTGTTTGCGTTCGGTGACATCACGCATGATGATCTGTGTGGCTTCCTTGCCAGAATATATTATGGGTGCGGTAGAGACTTCAACATCAATCAGCTGCCCATCCACAGTTATAAATTTTTCTATCAACAGTGGGGATGCCTCATGGTTATCATAACTGCGCCTGAACCGTTCCATGGCAATCGCTTGATGATCAGGGTGGACGAACTGAATGGTGGATTTACCGATCAGATCCTTCGGACCATTGGCATGGAGCAATTTCACCATTGCGGCATTTACATATACTATTTTGCCTTCGCAGTGAATACCAATCCCATCAGGCGAGGATTCCACCAGCATTCGATAGCGGTCTTCGCTCTCGCGAAGGGCTGACTCTGCCTGCTTGCGGGCAGAAATATCACGCGTAATTCCTTCAACCGCGATCAATTGCCCGTCAGCATCCTTGATCGGCACAATTCGGCTTTCCATCCAGCGGGTGACACCATCCTTGCCAATCCATCGCACAAATAACGGCTCTTCCGGAAGGGTAAGTGACTGGGTATAGCTCACCATTAGATCCTTATCATCCGGATGTATCATGTTCAACATCAGGAGTGGATCGGCATAACATTCCTGCGGGGTATACCCTGTAATTAATTGAACCGACGGACTGATATACGCCAGTTTCATGGCTGGCTGGATATCATAACGGAAGATTATGTCTGGAGCATGATCAGCCAGGCGCCGATAACGCGCCTCACTTTCAAGCAATGCCTCCTCCACCCGTCTCCGTTCGGTGATATCGCGCATCACCGAACCAACACAATACCCTTTCTTGGTTTTAATCGGAAAGGAAATTTGTTCAATATTCTTAATCTCCCCGCCTTTAGTGACCAATTTTCCTTCATTAATTTTATTAAAGAATGGAGATTGCCCGGTCTGAAGCATTTCGAGTGTGGTTGACTTGAATTTTTGCAAAGTATCTGCTGTACGCATTTCAGGAAGCGACAATTCCAAACGCACATCCCAATATGGTCTTCCCAATACGTCTTCACTCTTCAAACCAGACAGCACTTCACGGGCATGATTCCATTCAAGTATATTTCCCTGCTCATTCACCAGGAGGATACCCTCAGAACTCTGCTCAATGAAAGCACGATGTTTCTCCTCGCTCTCACGTAATTGTTCCTCCATCTGCTTGCGCCCACTGACATCTCTTGCCACCCACAGTGTGCTATCAGTATCCATCGGAGAAATGGATGTTTCAAACCACACACTTCGGTCACCGATCAGAAGTTCGTATTCGATCTGAGTGGTTTGTTTTGTTTCCAATACCTGTCTGATCGCATCAATAAAATATTCAGCTTTTTCAGCCGGAAAAACATCACGCAAATTCATGCCAAGCAAATTTGATGCCGGTTTAACAAGCAATCCTGGGTTGGTAGGGGCAATCTTACGATAAAAACCATGACGATCAATAACCAGTACCACATCCTGCATAGATGAAAACAAGGCGCGCAGTTCAACTTCGGAGTCAGCAAGAGCTTTTTCCACCTGCCTGTGCCCCCTCCTTATCTCAGCCTGCTCCAATTCACGTTTCACCGCCGGAACAAGGCGCCCCAGGTCGCCTTTGATCAGGTAATCATGCGCACCAGCCTTCATCATGGAAACAGCGGTCTCTTCGCCAATGGTGCCAGACACAACAATAAATGGGATATCACATCCCGAGTCCTGAAGTAACTGCAAAGCGGCACGTCCATCAAATTGCGGCATTTTATAATCAGAAATCACGATATCCCAGGTTCGTTTTTCCAACGCGGCGCGCATTTGTTCCGAGGTGTCAACCTGTTCATACGCAAGTTCATAGTCCGACTTCTTTAACAAGCGGACCAGGAGTTCTGCATCGCTTTCCATGTCTTCCACAATCAAGACGGCAAGATTTTTGGTTTGTTTGTTCATAACCCGAACTCACTTTATCTAATGTTTTTCAGGAACCATCAACGAACCATAAGAGCAGATTATTTATTTGCTCTTCTATATGGGCTGAAATTGATCTGCGTCAAAAACATCTTCGTATTGTGCCACGCGATCACCGCCACATCGTTTTGCGCATTACACGTTTCCCTTTTAAAACTCTCATTAAATTGAGGCGGACTGTAATCTGAGATGACGATATCCCAAGCTAGCTTTTCCAGCGCAGCATCAACCTGACCAGCAGTCTCAACCCGTTCAAACACAACCTTATAGTCCGCCTTCGTCAACAAGCGATTAATTAATTGCGCGTCGCTTTCCGAATCCTCAACAATTAATACAGCGAGCGGGTATTCCACATTACCTCTTTTTTGGCGGGGCCGGTTCATTCATAACAAGCCAGTACAAGCCCAGATGTTGAACTGATTCCACAAATTGATTAAAGTCCACCGGCTTGCGAATGTAACTATTCGCGCCCATGTCATAACACTGAGCAATATCGTCCTCTTCACTGGAAGTCGTCAAAATGACCACTGCCATGCGGCTGGTACGCTCGCCAGCGCGGATCTGGCGCAGGACTTGCAAGCCATCCACTTTAGGAAGTTTCAGGTCAAGCAGGATCAAGGCAGGCAACTCATTCAAGCTCAAACCTGTCAATGGATCCACACCAAACAGGTATTCCAACGCCTCCTGGCCATCCTCGGCGACAACCAATTCATTCAAGATGCGGCTTTTTTCAAGAGCGCGCTTCGTCAACTCAATATCGCTGTGATTATCTTCGACCAACAAAATATTCTTAGATTTCAGTTTCATACGGCTTTTTCGAATCCTCCAACCCACGCATACACCCCAAAGCAAGAGGCGCTGTGTTCATTTTTTATCCGAGTGTAAAGTAAAATGTTGCGCCACGTTCGATCTCTGCCTCAGCCCAAACACGCCCGCCGTGACGATGAATAATACGCTGGACAGTTGCCAATCCAATACCTGTGCCGGGAAATTCAGAGTCCTTATGCATACGTTGAAATGCTCCAAACAATTTCTGGGCGTACATCATATTGAATCCTGCGCCGTTATCGCGCACAAAGAAAACATGCTGTTCTTTTAATTCCGTTTGCCCAAACTCAATCCGTGCATCCGCGCGCTTGCCGGTAAATTTGAAGGCATTGCCCAACAGGTTCGCCAGAACAGATTCCAGAAGATGCGGGTCGCCTTGTGCGGTCAGACCTGCTTGAATACTAAAATCCACCTGGCGGTGCGGCTCATCCTGCTTAAGTCGTTCAACAACGTCCCGGGCAATGGCGCTTAGCTCCACTTGTTCCTTGATCATTTCAGCACGCACCAGCCGCGATAACCGGAGCATATCGTCAATTAAATGTCCCATGCGCTGAGTCTCGGAACGAACCCGCTCAATGTATTGTTGACCCTGCGCATCCAGTTGATCGTGATAATCTTCAAGCAGAGCCTGACTCCAGCCATCAATACCGCGCAGGGGGGCGCGTAAATCATGTGAGACAGAGTAGCTGAAGGCTTCCAGTTCCTTATTGGTGGTTTCCAATTGTAATGTGCGATCGAGCACACGCTGTTCTAGCTTCATATTAAATTGACGGATCTGATCTTCGGCTTGCTTACGCTCAGTAACATCAGTGGATACGCCAATGACCTTCAAGACCTTGCCCTGCTGGTCAAATACAGGAGTATAAAAGACATCAAATACAATGCCCTGAACTTCAACCTCATGCCGCTGGCTGTGCCCGGCAAGTGCATTTTGCATGGCATCCTTGATAGAGGGGTAGTCGTGATACACATCAAAGATGGAAAGTCCCACCACCTGTCCCGGGTGTAATCCCAGTTTTGCCAGCCCCATTCCTTCTGAAAGAGTGAATATACCTTCCCGATCCGTAACAAAGGTGACCACAGGCGCATTGGACACCAGAGTACGATAGCGTTCCTCACTTTCCCTTAGCGCAAACTCCGCCTGTACCCTGCCGGTAATATCTTCAAAACTGCCGTCGTAATAAAGGGTTTTCCCGTTATTATCATGGAAAACCTTTGCGCTTTCGCGCACGAAAATTGTCGCACCATCCTTCCTCCTCCATTGGCTTTCCAGGCCTATGACGGCACCCTCATGTTCCAGTTTTTCACGAAATTCCCTGCGTGAATTTTTCATTCCGAACTCGGCATCCTCCAAATTCCGCCTGGAAATTTCATCGAACGAGTCAAACCCCAGCATTTGGACTCCAGCCGGATTTAACATCAGGATCCGTCCATCAGGGGTTGTGCGATATAAGCCGATCGTCGAATTATCATAATGAGTACGGAAACGTTCCTCACTCGCGCGCAGGGCTTCTTCAGCTTTCCTGCGTGCAGTGATATCTCCGTATGTAATGACAACACCATGCCCTTCCACAGGCAGCGGAGCAGCAGTAACACTGAGCCAGGTAATGCTGTCATCAGGTTTGAGGATGCCCATCTCAACATTTTCCACCACCTGTTTTCCTTTTAACGCCCGCACGCTGGCAAATTCATCAACCGGCATTGGCGTCCCATCCAACCGTACGATCTTCCTCTCGGGACCATCAATCTCACGCTGAAGATGTTCATTGAACGGAATAGAAAGAAGTTTTTCGGCGGTTGGGTTGGTCTCCAAAATATTACCCAACGTGTCTGTCACACTAATACCCAACGGGAAATGATCGAACAGCGTTTTATACTTTACAAGGGTTATGCGCAGCGCTTCTTCCGCCCGTTTGCGCTCAGTGATAAAACGAGCTTGCTGGACATTTTGATATGCCATAGTTGATAACTGGTTTGCAAGCGTATAAAGAACCCTGGCAATCTGATCAAATTTTTCCCTCGACATGGCTGGCACTTCATAGAATGCCTGCAGGAATACCTGCTCATTCGCTCCAATTTCCCTTGCATATTGGAGCATTTTCTCTTCTGTCTGTGTTTCATCGCGCACCTGACCGATTAACCAGTTGGCAATATGCTTTCCGCCAACGGAAATACCGGCACCTGCGTCCCATAATCCGCCACTCATACAAAGCTGAATCATGGGACCTTGAGGATTTGGTTGACCCAAGGCTGCGTCTGATCTAAGGCAGTTTGCATATCCCTTGTCTGTTTTCCTAATTACATCGTTACACAACCTACAAAAATTACTTGGAACAGTAATTGGCGTTCCATCAACTTGAGTGATAATGGATGCCACACCTGTTGCCATTGAAAAATCATCCTGTATTCGTTGAATATCCTCAAGGTTAAAGAGATCAGTAAATGTAATACTTCCTGCATTTTCCAATGGCAGGGTAAGTGCAATTATTCTTTTTTCCAAAGCCTCTTCCGCCCGTTTGCGCTCGGTAATGTCGAGGGCGGTAAATGTCACTCCCCTGGAAATATCTGCAAGGTCGATCGGGGTGGACGCGAGAAGAATATCAACGATGGAGCCATCTTTTTTCTGCCATTTTGTTTCAACAACTCCACTTCCTTTTTCGGCAATCTGTTTATACTTCTCGCGCCCGACCCATTCGAATTCCTCCTGTGTCTGGTATAAAACTCTGGCGCTTTGTCCAGTCAATTCCTCCTTCGAGTAACCTGTCATTTCACAGATAAGGGGATTGACTTCAGAAAGTACCCGATCCCTGACTACCCCAATACCGGTCGGAGCAACCCGAAAGATGCTATGCATTTTTTCTTCACTTTCGCGCAGGGATTCCTCGGTTTGTTTGCGTTCCGTAATATCCCGGGCTGCAGAGTAAATTAAGTTTCCCGACGGCTGAGACCGCCATTCAATAAATCGATAAGAGCCATCCAGGCAGCGATAGCGATTTACAAAATTTAACACCTGTTCCTGGTTTTCCAGAGTTGCCATGGCAGCAAGTGTTGAATCCATATCTTCAGGGTGGACAAATTCCAGGAATTTGCGATGTTCAATCTCGGATACTGAATATCCAAGGATCACTTCCCACGCCTTGTTTACCTTGATGAAATTACCAGCAAGGTCGGTGACACACAATAGGTCTAGATTAACCGAGAAGAATTGCTCCAATCTTTCCTCTGCCCGCTTGCGCTCTGTGATGTCACGTACCACCCCTGTCAACCGTCCTGAAGTTCGATTAATGGTGGCAGTCACCTCCAAAACTTTGTCTTTATATTCAACCTCAAATGGTTGAATATCCCTTCCCTGGACAAGGCGCATAACGACAGGAAGTACTTTGTTGATTATGGCCCCAGATAACAGGGTATTTGACAGACCCAGAAGATTCTGACCAACAATCTGGTCCCTGGGAATTTCAAGAATTTTCTCAAGGGAGTTGTTAATGGAAAGCACCTCTCCGTTGAGCGCGGCATAGGCTATTCCATCAGAAACCGTTTGAAATATATCCGAAAAATTTGCCTCGCTTTCCCTTATCTTTTCAGTGGCATTATATTTTTCTGTCACATCAGAAAAGACCAAAACCACCCCTGTGACCCCACCGTTTTTATCCTTGATCGGGGCGGCGCTGTCGGCAATTTGATATTCGGTGCCATTTTGGGAAATCAGCACGGTATGGTTTGCCAACCCAACAATCTGCCCGCTTACCATGACTTTTGCAACCGGGTCTGCGATCTTTTCCCTTGTTTCAGCATTAATGATATTGAATACCCTGGTCAGGGGCTTTCCCCTGGCGTCTGTCAATGCCCAACCACAGTATTTTTCAGCAACCGGATTCATGCCAACGATCAAGCCATCTTTATCGGTAGAAATGACACCATCGCCAATGGAATGAAGCGTGATGGATAAGTTTTCCTCACTCTCGCGTAACTCATCCTCCGCCTGTTTACGCCCGGTAATATCGCGGGTGATGCTGATAATATGCGGAATTCCGTTCAGTTCCAATATCGAGGCAGACATTAATCCATATTTGATATCCCCATTGCTGGCGCAGAAACGCGCTTCAAGGTTTTCCACTTCGCCTTTTTTCTTCAACCCGTCCACCAGCATTTTTCGATCCTGCGGGTCAACCCATATATTCAATTCAAGCGAAGTTTTTCCGATCACTTGATCGGGGGTGTAGCCCATGATCTTGGTAAACCCATTATTAATTGAGACATACATGCCATCACTTAAACGATTTATGTTAATGGAATCAGGGCTGAGGATAAACGCCTTACGGAACTTTTCCTCGCTTGCGCGCAAAGCTTCGGTAACCCCAGCCTTTGCGCGATAGGAAAGTACCCGCTGCTGCCGCCAGACCAACGCCAACCCCGCACCCGCCACAAGAATGGCCAGACCAACAATGAGCAGGGTTTGCCATAACCTTTCCCGCAAAGGCGCATACACTTCGTCAACATCCACTTTGGAGACCATGAACCAGGGAGAATCAGGAACAGGACGCACGTCAGCCAAAACCAATTTTCCACGATAATCCAGCCCTTCAACAAGCCCAGTCTGCCCGAGCACTGCTTTGACGGCTGGAAGTTGACTTTCTGTCAGAGGTATGCGCAGCTTCAAAGCCGCATCCGGTTCAAAGCGGAGTTGGTTCAGGTATAGCACATCCTCCCCGTCCCGGCGGACAAGCAGGGTCTCGGCAGTATCACTGGGGATGGGCCAGTGATTAATGAATGGAAAAAGATATGTTTCAGGATCAACCCGGAAAACAAGCACACCCAGGGGATCATGGGAGTTTTGAGCTGAAAAGACAGGGACAAAAATGGAAATGTATAGCTCCCCATTTACAGAGTCATCACGTTTAATATCCAAAAAAGAGATCTCACGGGATTTCAAGACTGCAGCGGCATCCTTAACCTGACACTCGTTTACCACAGCAGGTCCGACAGGTATGGAAAACCTTAAAACACCCGTCTCATCCAACAGGCATATTCTTTCGTAACCGGCATAGGATTGCTGATACTCCAGGCGGGAGTAAATCTGCATCCGAGCATCGGAATCCTGTGAATTATTAAAATAGCGTTCCACCAAACCTGAGAAGACCGAATTACGATAAAAAGACTGCGCATCCACAAAGCGCTCCCTACGCCAGTCTGCAAGCTGGTTTGATTTCAGTTCAGCGATGGCAGAAACCTGCATCTCTGCCTGATGGCGAAATTCCTCTTCAAAATTTCGGTAAGACACGTGCCCACCCATGGCAATGCCCAACACCAGAAGAAGGAAAATGGAGACATATACAGCCAGTGCGCGTTTTTCTTTTTTATCATAATGGCTCATAAGAACATTCCTTCAACAATACCCTGTTATCCTGGTCATTTTTAGAAATTCTTCCACCGTCATAGAGGATGGGTTATTTCCTCAAAGACGACGGTGCGGTTGCGACCGGCTTGCTTGGCTGCATATAAAGCTTGATCAGCGCGCAGGAAGAGTTTCTCCACCGTATCAGGCTGCGACTCATCGTGGATCGTTTGTGCAATACCGATGCTAACGGTAACAGCTAACGGGCCTTTGTCAGTGTCTATCTGGATGGCAGCGATGCTGGCGTGAATACGGGCGGACAGGGATTGCGCCTCCTGCGAATTGGATTGAGGCAATAGGATAACAAACTCATCGCCTCCGTAACGTCCGATAATGTCAGCAGAGCGAAGTCTTTCGCAAATAGTTTGCGTGATACGTTTCAATACCTGATCCCCCATGGCATGCCCTAAAGAATCGTTCAGGTGTTTGAAATGGTCAATGTCAAACATCAATATTGACAGCGGCGGACGATAACGAATGGCAACATTGAACTCGTGCCCGGCAAGCTCAAACAATGACCGTCGATTGTTAATACCGGTCAGCTCATCGATATGCGCCAATTTTTGTTCACGCATAAAGGATTTTTCAAGTTCCTGATGAGCGGTATCAAGTGTTTCCTTGGCGCGGCGCAGATCATCTTCAGCCTGTTTCCGCCCGGTTATATCAACCGATATCTGTACGCGGGCAAGTTTTCCATCGATCCAGCGGATGGCACGATCATAATTTGTGTACCAGCGCTGATTGATTGGATTTTGTCCCTCCCAGGTTACCCCTCCCGTAAGATTGCCCTGTGAATCAATCAATTGGTCATTTGTGCAATGAGAACATGGACCAGATGCACCTCGAAATACCTGCCAGCATATTTTTCCGACCAGACCATCCCCGAAGCTGTTGCACATGTGCTGATTCATGAACAGGATTTTATAGGTCCTCATGTCGGCCACATAGACATCGGCTGGGATACTATCAAAAACCAGTAAAATTCGATCATGCGCCTCTTTCAAAGCCTGCTCTGCACGTTTGCGCTCCGTGATGTCACGATAGTTAATAACAATAGCATGAACACTGGGTTCATGGAGCAGGTTGGTAATTGTTGCTTCAATCCAGTTCCACGACCCTTCGCTATGCAGCAGGCGGAATACACCATCATGACTGATTCCCGGCTGCCGGGTAACCTGTAACAGCATGTTACGAGCGGGGTCTTTATCATCCGGGTGGATCAATTCAAACAGGTTGCGCCCAACGAATTGATCTGATGTGTAACCCAGGGTATGAACAGTGGAAGGACTTTCCCATAGCAGGGTTCCATCAGCTGCCAGAAGTGAAATATTGTCCCGTCCGTTCTCGATGAGAGCGCGGAAGCGTTTCTCACTGTTCGTGACTGCTTCTTCCGCCAGTTTACGCCCCGTAATATCCCTCAACATTCCATCATGGTACAGGATGTCACCCTTCTCGTCGTGCACATAATACCCGTGATCTTCAACCCAAATTTCAGTTCCGTCTTTGCGCCGCATACGGTACACGTCGACTTCTTCCTGACCCGTATCCAAAACGTGACTGCCTCTTTCTTCAGGCGCAAAATACAGGTCTCTTTTGATATCAACAGCCAACATTTCTTCCTTGCTTGAAAACCCAAACATTTTCACCATGGCAGGGTTCACATCCACAAATTTTCCCGCATGTGTGCTACGGTAGATTCCATCCATCATGCGATCAAACAAGGTCCGATATTGTTCTTCAGATTTGTGCAATGCCGAATCTGCCTGCTTGCGTTCGGTAATATCCATGATCGATACAATAACCCTGGAAAGGTTACTTTCATATCCAGGGATGACCGCCCAGTTCAAATTGATCGTGATCATTTTTCCGTTCAGAGTCTGGGCAATCATTTCCATTTCGAAATGTAACATACCAGAAGCAATCAACACCAATTCATCACGGAAATATTCATTTCCTGCTTCAGGGAGACTATCTGCCAAATTCTTGACGAGATCCTCTTTGCTGGCAGCTCCATATAAGTTCAGGGTGGCTTTATTGACATCCAATACCTCTACCAAGCCAACGCACTCAGC
>JAIFNG010000184.1 GCA_020047815.1 Anaerolinea sp. | reverse complement strand
TGAGGTGTTGAGCGCAAGTTACATATCCACTCCAATGCGCGACGCGATCTCCTTTTCGATCTTAATCCTTGTGCTTTTGGTTCGCCCAACGGGTATTTTTGGCGAGCCTGAGCGCGAGAAAGCTTAAGGGGAGACAGACAATGAACCTAATTAAATCGGAACGCAGTACTGTTGGCTTCATGGTTGTCGCCGTTTTGTTTATTGCCCTTATCCAGGTGCTTCTTTCGCTGGACATCCTGAATAATTTTTGGAACACACTGCTCCGTTTCGGGGCAGTCATGGCAATTGTCAGCCTGGGATTAAACCTGATCTATGGATTCAACGGGCAGTTTTCCCTCGGTCAATGGGGCTTTTACGCCATTGGAGCCTATGCCGCAGCAGATATTACTTATCGCTGGACTCAAATGCAGAGTGCATCCGGTCTGGTAGTGCTGTTCCTGGTCGTTTCATTGGTAGGTCTAAGTTTTTGGGGTGTCACCAAATTGCTTTACCTTCTGCGCGGGATAGACCCGCTTTCAGGTTTTACCCTTTATCTGGCAGGCGTCATTATTGCAGGATTGATCGCAGTCAAACTCGGTCAATTCCTGATCGAACCTGTAACAGCGCTCTTCTCGGCGATCCCAGCCGCCTTCGCCATGCAGATCATCTTTTTCCTGGCTGTACTGCTGGGAGGCATGGTCGCAGCCGAGGTGAGCTATATCTTCGGATGGCCTGTCCTGACCCTGGGTTCTGACTATTTCGGTATCGCCACACTGGGTTTCACCATTATCGTGAAAGTGCTGCTGGACAACTCCGACACCCTCCTGGGATTCACGGAAATGAAAGGCGCGCGCGGCATGATAGGCATTCCCAATCTCACATCCTGGTTATGGGTCTCGATTTTCCTGCTGATCACACTCATCATCACACGCAATTTATTGCACTCCAGCAATGGGCGTGCAATTATCTCGGTACGTGAAGACGAGATCGCCAGCAAGGCAATGGGCATTGACGTTGCCCAGCAAAAGATCCTGACATTTGTATTGGGTAGTTTTTTTGCAGGTATAGCGGGTGCTTTGTACGCTCATATCAACGGCTTTCTGCATCCAAATACATTCAACTTCATCAAGTCTTTTGACCCAATGATCATCATCGTATTCGGTGGTTTGGGCAGTGTGACCGGCACTGTATTTGCCGCATTTGCCTGGGCGCTTGTGCTGGAAGGTTTCTTACGTTTGTGGCTTCCACAAGGTTTTGAAACCTGGCGCTTCGTGGTCTATCCAGTTTTACTACTAATCATGATGCTGTTGCGACCCAAGGGATTATTTGGTGGTTTCGAAGTGCCATTCCTTAAGCAACTGCTTCCACCGCTACGGCGTCCGGTGAAATCCAACGGCGAGAAGGTTCCGTCAACCAGTGAGGTTAAGCAATGACCGCAAAAAAAGCATCCCCTGCCCCCTTGCTTGAGATCGTCGGGCTGAATAAGAATTTTGGCGGTCTGCGGGCGGTTAAAGATTTAAACCTCACCATCAATAAAGGTGAACTGGCTGGACTGATTGGACCCAATGGTGCCGGCAAAACGACCGCTTTCAATCTGATCACTGGTATCTATGTTGCCACGAGTGGCTCCATTCATTTTGATTCTACAGATCTGGTCGGCCTGCCCCCCTTCGATATAACCCATCTCGGAATAGCTCGCACTTTCCAAAACATCCGCCTTTTCCCAAACCTGACTGTTTTGGACAACGTGCGGATTGCCTATCATGCCCACGCCGGTTATAGCCTGGGAGATGCCATTTTGCGTACGCCGCGGTTCTTCCAGAAAGAGAAAGAACTGACGGAACAAGCACAGGAATTCCTGGGCGTATTCAACCTGCAAGACCGCCAGGGCGAAATAGCCAAGAACCTGCCATATGGCGAACAACGGCGTCTGGAAATTGCGCGCGCTCTTGCGGCAGATCCAAAATTGCTCCTGCTTGATGAGCCGGCCGCTGGCATGAATTCCAAGGAGATCGTTTCCCTGATGGAATTGATCCATTTTATCCGGGATAAGTTCAACCTGACCATCCTATTGATTGAACACCAAATGCGGGTGGTGATGGGTGTCTGTGAACGCATCACTGTAATGGATTTCGGTGAAGTAATTGCTCGAGGCACACCAGAAGAAATCCAAGCCGACCCGAAAGTGGTCGAAGCCTACCTCGGTCGTGGTGCAGCAGCCCTGGCCAAAAAACTTAGTGGAAAGCGCAGCCATGTTGATTGAAGTTAAAGACCTCAATGTTTACTACGGCGCGATTCACGCGCTTCAAGGAATCTCCTTTAATCTCGACAAGGGAGAAATTGTCACCCTGATCGGCGCCAATGGCGCAGGGAAATCCACCACCCTAAGCACAATTTCGGGGTTGCTTCGTGCCCGGTCAGGAAGCATCCTCCTGCGTGGCAAGAACATCAGCCTGACCCCCGCAGAAGAGATTGTCCGCATGGGGATTTCACAATCACCCGAAGGCCGAAAAATATTTGCCCCCCTGACAGTGATGGAAAACCTGGAGATGGGAGCCTTCACCCGCTCCAACAAGGAAGAAATCCATAACAATCTGGAAAATGTATTTAGACGATTCCCACGCTTGAAAGAACGTCAGAAACAGCTCGGGGGTACGTTATCTGGCGGAGAACAGCAAATGCTGGCAATGGGGCGTGCCTTGATGTCGCAGCCCACTTTGCTGTTATTGGATGAACCCTCGATGGGATTATCCCCGATCCTGGTTGAAGAGATCTTTAATATTATCCAGGAGATTAACTCGCAGGGAACCAGCATCCTACTCGTTGAACAAAATGCCCAGATGGCGCTATCGGTCGCTCACCGGGGATATGTGCTGGAAACCGGGAAGATCGTCGCAGAGGGAAAATCGAATGACCTGTTGAATGACCCCCAAGTCATCAAGGCTTATCTCGGCGGTCACTAAACTAGATCGTTCCGCGAATAAAAAAGGTGCCGATTGCGTTTTAGCAGTCGGCACCTTTTTATTTTATACGACTTCGAGTTATCCCACGATCGTTGCACGCACGTCGGGGCGATCCAGGCGAAGCAGGAAATATAGCGACAAGGCAATGGACACAACTCCGAATGCTATATATGAGAGATCAAACACAAAGCCCCCATCAGACAATCTCATCAGAGCATTTGGGAATAGCATCATAAGTCGGACAATCACATTGAATCCTTGCAGGGTTAAACTGAGCGAAAGCGCCCATGTGCGCCCACGCCACAAGCCATAACCAAGCAATGCAAATATAATTACCATTATGCCAACAAAAACCAGCCCTGATCTCAGGGTTTCCGGTGGAAAGATCAACAATGGAATGATCTGTAAAATGTAAATGAGAATAAGTTTTGGATTGTTGAGCATGAGGTGGCATCTCCTTCAGGACATATGCGATGATAAAAAATTCTATCAGGGGGCGGGCAGGGTGTCAATAGGTTGCTTTATTGTCTAATTTTCATCCCAAAGCACAAAACAACATGGGCGGCAAAATGAAAAGGATTTTTAACAAAGGTTCAAAGTTTGATCTAAACCGCGTCAAAGAAGTAATCTTGAATCAAGAGTACAATGTGGTTGGAATTTTCAAGACTTAAAAGTTCAATTATTGGAAAAAATATGACATCAGCAGAAATCATCACCATCGGAACGGAAATATTACTCGGCGAGATCGTGGACACCAATACCCGCTACCTTGCTCAAAACCTGCGTGCGCTGGGCGTGGACTTGTATCGCACAATCACCATCGGGGACAACGAAGAACGGATCGCGGATGCCATTCGCGAATCCCTACAGCGCGCTGATATCGTCATCACCACTGGCGGGTTAGGCCCAACGGTTGACGACCCAACACGTGAAGCCGTGGCAAAAGCCACTGGTGTCGAAACAGAATTCCGTGAAGACCTGTGGCAGCAAGTGATCGCCACCATTGCCCGTTATGGACGCACGCCATCCGAAAATCAAAAGCGGCAGGCGTATGTACCAAAAGGCTCGATCGGTATTCCCAATCCCGTAGGCACCGCGCCCTGTTTTATTGTAGAACACCACTCCCCCAAATTGAGTAAGGGAACAGAGTTTAGTGTGGTCATTTCCCTGCCCGGTGTTCCCAATGAGATGGAACTGGTTTTACACGAGTCCATTATCCCTTACCTGCAAAAACGCTTCCACCTCGACAAAATCATCAAGGTGCGCGTCATTCATTGTTCGGGCCTCGGGGAAGGCATGATAGACGAAAAAATTGCCGACCTTGAAAAACTGAGTAATCCCACTGTTGGGCTTGCTGCGCATACGGGCGTGGTGGACATCCGCATTGCGGCAAAGGCTAACAATGAAGGCGAAGCCAATGCCATGATCGCGGAGGTCGAGGCACAGGTACGTGAGAGACTCGGCGCTGTGGTCTTTGGAGCGGATGAAGACAAATTGGAAGATATGGTCCTGGATGCGATCGCCCGTCGCGGCTGGACTCTGGCTGCAATAGAATCAGGTTTGGATGGGATGCTGGCGCGGAAGATTCCGCACACGATCACACGGTCTGGTCTGTCAGCTGATACTTTGTCCCAGGCTTTACACGCCGCCCAAGCCGACTCGAAAGCCAATATTGCGCTGGGTGTTGTGGCCTATCCCGAAGAACGCACCGCCGACATGCTGATGATTATACCGACGGGCGAAAAAAAACATCACATCACCTTTGGCGGACCTCCCCGCAGCCTGCCACGCTGGGCTGCAAATCTGGCCTTGAACTGGCTGCGCACGACACTTCTTGAGGAATTGGGATAATGCCCGCACTGCACAAAAAACGGGAATCAATCTGGGTTTCGCTGGCTTGGGGGTTGAACCTTTTTGGGTTGGCAGGTATTGCGCTTGTTGCAATCGCTTATCTGGCATTAAATCCTGTTTCTGCGGCACCGCGTGAAACATCCATATCATCCCCACCAATTGCCACAGCCACCCTGCCCGCAACCTACACGCCCGATCCAAACTCACCCTTGCTCCACCTGCCGACTGTGACTCCCAACCCACGTTCTACATTGATCGTGGTGCAAACTGCGACTCCTTTTGTGCTTGTAGGCGGCACACGTCCCATGATCATCGGGTACTCAGTTTCAGGCAGACCCATTGAAGTGTATACATTTGGCAATGGAAAAAAACAACGCATGATCGTAGCAGGGATTCATGGCGGATATGAGTGGAACACAATTGCACTTGCTGATGAATTGATCACTCATATTTACAATAACCCGCAAATTATCCCGAAGGATGTAACACTTTACATTCTGCGAAACCTGAACCCCGACGGCGACGCACGCGATCATGGCTATGATGGACGGGTCAACGATCACGGCGTGGACTTGAACCGCAACTTTCCAACCAACTGGGCTGCTGAATGGGATCGTGACGGCTGTTGGGATTATGGTCCTTCCATTGGCGGTACTGGTCCAGCTTCCGAACCAGAGACACGCGCACTGGTCAGTTTTCTGCAAATGCATAAAATTGAAGCACTCATCAGTTATCATAGCGCTGCGCTCGGCGTTTTTCCCGGTGGCGAACCCTGGGAGAAAAAATCGATTGAGTTTGCAAAAGAACTGGCGTATGTAACTGAGTATGCTTTTCCACCGCTGGATACTGGATGTCTATTTACCGGCACCCTTGCAGATTATGCTGTAGAGCGGGGTGCGGTTTCCGTGGATATGGAATTATCCACCCATGCAAAAACCGACCTCAAAAGAAACCTGAAGGCATTGGATGTGCTATTGAATTGGGAAAGATAATTGTAGTACTTCATGAAAAAGTCTTTTCTTCACCAACATTACAGATAAAATGTAGTTAAGCACATTTTATCAAAATACTTTGCAGAATCTGTAACTGGCATATACAAGAGACCAAGTATAAGGAGATTGAATGACTCAAAAAGTAAATACCCTTCTTACGAACGCCATTGTCCTCACCATGGACGGCAAGATGAATCAATATGACCCCGGCGCAGTTGCCGTAAAGGGTGATGTGATCGTGGCGGTAGGACCCGAAGCTGAGATCGTCAAGGAATACACGGCAGATGAAACCATTGATTGTGATAACAAGGTCCTCATGCCTGGGATCGTCAATGCACATACCCACGTACCCATGACCCTCCTGCGCGGCCTCGAAGATGACCTGCGCCTTGATGTCTGGCTCATGGGCTACATGCTGCCCGTCGAACGTGAATTTGTCACTCCAGAATTTGTACGGCTTGGAACATTACTCGCTTGCGCTGAACAGATCCGCAGCGGTGTGACCACATTTAACGATATGTACTTCTTTGAGGATGACATTGCCCAAGCCACGGCTGATGCAGGCATGCGCGCTATCTGCGGTCAGAGCGTGATGAAATATCCCGCACCCGATGCGCCTTCTTTTGAGGTCTCTCTTGCCTATGCCCGTGAATTCATTAAAAAATGGAAAGGTCATCCGTTAATTGTCCCCGCCATTGCACCTCACGCGCCCTACTCCACCACCCCCGAAATCCTGCGAGCCTGCGCCGACATTGCCAGGGAATTCGATGTTCCCCTGCACATCCATATTTCCGAAACAGCATTTGAAGTTGAAACCATGCGCCAGGAACAGGGAATGCCGGTTGTGCCCTACGTCAAGAAGCAGGGTGTACTCGAGGCAAAAGTAATTGCCGCACATTGCGTCCATATTGACATTGGTGAAATAAGAACCTTACAGCATGTAAATGCTGGCGTAGCACATAACCCGTCATCAAATCTCAAATTGGCTTCGGGATTTGCTCCCGTACAGAAGATGCTGGAAAACGGCCTCAATGTTGGCATTGGAACTGATGGACCTGCATCAAACAACGACCTGGATATGTTCGAGGAAGTGCGCCTCGCTTCTTTTGTGGCAAAAGCATCCAGCAACGACCCAACTGTTGTCCCAGCGGCAACAGCCCTGTTGATGGCAACTCGTATGGGCGCACAGGCCCTTCACATCGGAGATATTACCGGCTCGCTCGAACCGGGCAAACGTGCCGACCTGATCTTGGTCCATACATCGCCCATACACAATTCTCCCCGCTTCCGCCGTAACCCGAACAATGCCTACGCCCAACTGGTCTTCGCGTCAAAATCCACAGACGTGAGCGATGTTATGGTAAACGGCAAGTGGTTGATGCGCAAACATAATTTGCTCACACTAAACGAAGCCGACCTGCTAAAGCAAGCCCATGAAATGGCGCAAAAGATCGATGCATTCCTCATCGATCGTGAGCAATCTGTGCTCTCCAAGTTGATCGCGCTAGGTGGCTCGATGGAACAGGAATCATTTGAGGTGCAGGTCAAGGTCAAAGTAACCGATCCAGACCAGCTGATCCAGAAGATCACTCAACCCGAAATCGAGATCAACGCGCACAAACATTATCATCAATACGATGAGTATTACATGTTCGAGGATCCTTCCCAGGGACGACTGCGCTTTCGCGAAGATAATCTCATTAATGAAAAGGGTAATGTGGAAAACGTGCGCTCACGACTGACCTTGCTGGGTCAACAACGTGAAGATGAGATCGGACATAATGTGCTACTCTCGCGCAGTCGCTTCCTTGCGCCTGCCGTACATACCTCCCGTTTTTACCGTGAATACTTTAAACCCATCCAGGTTATTTTGGTGGAAAAAGACCGCCTGCGCTGGCATATTAGTTATAAAGAGACTGAATTCTTCATCAATCTTGATCACATGAAAGAACCAGATATGCGCTATTTCCTTGAGATCAAGAGCCGCACCTGGAGTCGCAAGGATGCGGACCTCAAAGCAGAGTTGGTAAAGGAATTGTTAAACCTGCTTGGCGTCGGTAATGCTGAAGTGGTTACGCAGGATTATATTGAAATTTTGACTTCATAAGAAAAAGAACATCCCGTAGGTTTAATCGAACTGAAAATGATTTCAGCAAAAACCTGCGGGATGTTTTTATTGAGATAAGATGGATTCACTTAAGAAATTTACCGAAATTATCCTTACGATATTTTTTGTATCCACAGGTGTGACTGCGTTGATCCTCTTCAATGTTGATCGCAGGGCGTTTACAGCAGAGATATATCAACAGGCTTTTGCAAGCACTGATTTTTACAATACACTGCCTGCAGACATGGCAAAAGTCATGCTCTCTTCAACCACCGATGCCAGTCAGTTGCCCTTCGTAATGCGCGGCATGAGCGGGGAGGCGTGGGAGGGATATTTCCGTGCAATGTTGTCACAGGAGACCCTCAAGGCGATGGGAGACGAGGTATTGAATTCAACCTTTACCTACCTTAACATGCAAACAGATTCAATTCAAATTTCTCTCATTCCGCTCAAAGCCAGCATGGCCGGTGAATCGGGCGTACAGGCGGTTTACACGCTGCTTAACACACAACCTGATTGCACGTTGGAACAAATAGCACAAACCACAATTAACCTTCTCACCAACAGCGAAATTCAATTCTGTAATCCTCCCGCCAATTTGCTTCCAATACTGACGCCAATAATTCAGGGACAAATGCAGGCAGTTACATTGGTAATCCCCGACCATTTGACATTGATTAGCGCACCATCCCAAAATGACCCGCGCGACAAATTACTGGCTATGCGAATGGCGTTTCGATTAAGCCCGATCCTTCCGTTGGTGTTTTTGTTTTTTTTGACCCTTCTTACGGTCAACTCCCTCAGGAGCTGGCTGAAGGTGTGGGGAGTCTCACTGTTCATCATAGGTTTCCTTACTGGCGTTATTAGCCTGATCGGCGCACCGATCTTTGGCACTATCCTGAAAATTGTTCTCATAAATAGATTATTAGCTTCGCTGCCTGCGCTCTTTCTGGATTATGCCAATAATATCGCTTCAACCATGTTACAAGCCATTCTCAATCCAATCCTTTGGCAGGGATTAATGATTGCACTGATTGGATTAATTATGATAATAGTCTCTTCGTTTATAAAGCGGAGATCTGCAACATAAAGTGATGGGTTGTCCAGTTGCAATGGTAAAACGAAGATCAGGTCCATGTACAATTTCCTGGAGAAAGTCTTTTACTGGCGGACTTGATCATTCCCAATACCAATACCGATTTAAGGAAAAGGAGTTCACACCGTGGAACAAAAATCAGGCGCACAAATCAGCAAGCAGGCATTTCTACAATCCCTACTTATTCTGCTGGCATTGATGATCTTTGCTGGGTTGCTGACACTCATCATCCCAGCTGGACAATATCAACGCATTGAAGTGGAAGGGCGCGAGACCCTAAAACCCGATTCATTTGAGTTCATAGATAAACCCGACTATCCCATCTGGCGCTGGTTCACCGCTCCGCTTGAAGTGATTACCGGCCCCGACGGATTAACGGTCATTGTCATCATCATCTTCATTCTAATGGTAGGCGTTGCTTTTGCCATCATGGATAAAAGCGGAATACTCAAAGCCGTGCTGGCGCGTATTGTCCGCCGTTTTGCAGGTCAAAAATATATTCTCCTCCTTATCATTTCATTATTTTTCATGGCACTCGGGGCGTTTTTCGGCATCTTTGAAGAAGTCGTACCGCTTGTGCCGTTGATGATCGCCCTCTCCTATTCCCTCGGCTGGGACACGCTGACAGGCTTGGGCATGTCGATTCTCGCCACCAACATGGGTTTCTCTGCCGCCATAATCAATCCGTTCACAATTGGCGTGGCACAGGGCATTGCCGAATTACCCGCCTTCTCTGGCGCGGGCTATCGTATCGTAATATTCATATTCATGTACATTTTATTGGCGCTCTTTCTCACCCGTCACGCGCGCAAAGTGGAAGTTAACCCGCAAGCCTCACCTGTTTATGCTGAGGAACAAGCCACACGCGAAAAATACGCCCATTTTAGTGCAGACTCAATCTCACATGAAAAAAAAGGCACTACACCCGCAATTACATTTTTACTGGCCTGTGTCGTGATGATTTTCAGCGTGCTCATTGCAGGGCCGTTTGTCCCAGCCATAAGTGATCTTGCCCTGCCGATCGTCGGCCTGCTATTCTTGATCGCGGGCGTCGGCTCAGGTCTCATTGCGGGCATCGGCAGAGATGCCTGGAAAGCAGCAGGTGAAGGTCTCGGGGGAATTGCACCCGCCATTCCCCTAATTCTCATGGCAGCGAGTGTCAAGTTCATTATCGCTTCGGGTGGGATCCTTGACACTATTTTACACAGCGCCGCAAACATCTTCCTTGGTGCGAACCCCATCACCGCTGCCCTTTTGATCTTTGTACTGACACTCGGAATTGAGTTCTTTGTTTCAAGCGGCTCGGCAAAAGCTTTCCTGCTTATTCCCATCCTCATTCCACTCGCTGACCTGGTCGGTGTCACCCGCCAAACCACTGTGCTCGCCTACGTCTTTGGGGATGGCTTTTCGAATCTCGCCTACCCCACCAGCGCCGTTCTGCTCATCTGCCTCAGTCTGACCGCCGTAACCTACCCCAAATGGCTGCGATGGGTGATGAGCTTGTGGATCTGGGTGATCCTCGCCTCATTGATCTTCCTCGTCATAGCAGTAATGCTCAATTATGGACCTTTCTAAATGACTTTTATCCCCGCGACCTATGAATCATCACGCGAGAAATTCCGGGCTTTGCTTAATACTATTTCTGACCGGTGGCCTGGTTCCCGTTTACTCAGTCATTTTATCGAAGCTGGTTCCGACCTGACAATTGATGTCATCTCTGCCAACCCAACTAATGAAAAACAAAAATTATTGATCCTGACCACAGGCTTGCATGGAATTGAAGGCTATGTTGGATCCGGGATATTGCAGCTCTTTATCCAGGAGTATTTGCCACGCCTTGACCCTGGGAACACGGGTCTTTTGCTCGTTCATCCCATCAACCCATACGGGATGAAATATCGGACCCGCATCAATAAAAACGGCATTGACCTCAACCGCAACTTTGAAGAGGATTTCAGGGCACTCAAGCTCCTTAATTCGCATTATGAATCGCTCAAGAATTTGATAAATCCAGGCCACCCGCTCAGGAACCCTCTTTACGAAAAAATTGCTTTTACTTGGAACGTGTTGAAGGCCCTGCCCAAGGGAGCTCGGCACATCCGAGAAACGGCATTAATGGGCCAGTACCGAGTCGACAACGGGATATACTTTGGCGGCTTTGAACCCCAGGAGGAAACCAAATTTATACAAGGTATTCTCTCCTCTGCAATCAAACAATACAACCACACTGTATTGCTGGACATCCACACAGGCTATGGTCCACGCTGGCAAATGACACTGGTAAACCCTCCATCAGAGAAGATGACCGCCAATGAAACAGCAATCAGGTTCAAAGTACCGTTGGTAGTGGGTGTGAATCCAGATGAGTTTTACACAATCCATGGAGACATGATCGAATATTTCCACAAAATGGTTCTATCGGAATATCCAGAGAAAAAGATATATGCGGGATCGTTTGAATTTGGCACTTACGGTGATTCACTGCTGGAAGGAATTCACAGTCTGCGGACAACTGTCTTTGAGAATACCCTGCGCTGGCATGGCGGGAGTGATACAGCACGTGACTGGATGAAGCGTGAATACAATGAGTTGTTCTTACCTTCAGATCCAGAGTGGTGGCAGAAAGCCCAGGCTGATGCACGTTGTGCATTTGAGGGCATCTTAAGTGCCGAAAAATATTTTTAATTTCAAGAGTAATCGTGTTTAACAAAGACCTTGATTGAGCAGTTGATATTTTTTCAAGTTTATCATCACCACTTTCAAAAATCGTTTATAGATGCAATTGAGTATGGAAAGGCCGCGACCTGGAGGGACCTCAAATTTCTGTCTTGGCGAAAGTGAGTTATTGGAGTTAAAGAAATCAATGATAGAGCACTGGAAATCCCATTATTATTTGCCCAATACATGAGCAATAAATAGGAGTAATCTGTCCCCTGCGATTTTCCATTACCTATCCTGATGAAAGCCCTTAAATGGGAAGCACGTCACCCTGAGTGAGCGTGTTGGGCTACCGAAGAACTCAACATCCTAAGAACTGCCAAGGGTGCGTTGCACTCCCCTGTCATGAACCAAAGAAAGCATGAATTCTATGTGGTCTCTGTAACCTTACGGATACTACGCGGCTGCTCGGTATTGTAGCCTTTGGCAATGGTCAGATGATAGGCAAACAACTGCGCGGGTACTATATTGACCAGCGGCGAAAGCCATTCAGGGACATCGGAGGGGATGGTCAACGGAACCTGTGCCAGCGCCAACGCTCTTTTATCATTTGAAATCACCACCAACTCGGCGGAAATTTCTTCATGCAGGCGTTTGAGCATGGTGAGCATGGAATCAAACACTTTACCCTTGGATGCGATCGCAAAGACAGGGTAACCGCTTACCATCATGGCAATCGGACCGTGTGCGAAGTCAGCAGAGGAATACGGTTCGGCAATGATATAGGTCAGTTCCTTCATCTTCAACGCCCATTCAAAGGCGGTGGCATAATTAAATCCCCGGCCCAACACAACAGTCTGGTCAATGTAACGGTATCTTTGCGCCGCCTGAGAAATAAAATCACTCTGGTTCAAGGTCTTCTTCATCCAGGCTGGAATCTTTGCCAACCCAGTCCACGCGCTTTTTTCCCCGCTCAGGGCGGCGGAAAGCATCGCCACAGCCATCAATTCTGCCGTATACGTCTTTGTCGCAGCAACAGCTTTCTCGGCTCCTGCCTGGATATCAAAAACAAAATCGGAAGTATTCGCCAGAGGAGAGTTTGGCTCATTCGTGATGGCGAGCGTCAGACATCCCTGCTTCTTGCCTTCCTCCAACACACTGACAATATCAGGTGACTTGCCTGATTGCGAAATACCAATCACCAGCGCGTTCTTCAGCTGCGGCGGCTGCTTATAATATGTAAAAAGTGATGGGGTGGCGAGCGCCAACGGAAGGCCATTCATTGCGCCAAGCAGGTAATTAGCGTAGCGCCCCGCATTATCCGACGTACCCCGCGCAGAAAGGAATACATATTGAATATCACGCTTTTGTATTTCAGCAGCGATCCGCTCCACGGTCGTTTTCTGTGAAGCAAGCAGTGACCTGATCCGGTCAGGTTGTTCTGTAATTTCAGAAAAAAGTGACATGGTTATTAAATCTCTTTCTAAATTTGATACAAGTGTCAGAATCATCCAACTCGGACTGACAACTTGCTCTTTGTCATCCTGCGAAAAAACATGGGTAAATTATTGGATAAAGATAGATAAACGAATCGGAGGTCCTGAGGACCTCCGATTCGTTTATGGATATACCCGCTTGATCGTGCGTGGAAAGGCTATCGCCTCGCGTATATGTTCGATACCGCAGATCCATGAGGTGACACGTTCCGTACCCATGCCAAAACCTGAGTGGGGAACTGAGCCAAATTTGCGAAGATCAAGATACCACTTGAAGGATTCCTCGGGCAGTTTTTCTTTACGGATACGAGCCAGCAGCCCTTCGTAACTGCTCATACGCTCCGAACCACCACAAATTTCTCCGTAACCTTCAGGAGCAAGTAGATCAACCGATTTGCAAACTTCAGGTCTGCCTGGCCACGGTTCCATATAAAAAGCTTTCACCGCGCTCGGGTAACCATAGACAAACACAGGCTTTTCAAACTGGTTGGTAATGGCGGTTTCATGCGGAGCGCCAAAGTCCATACCCCATTCAAAGGCGAGCAATTCCTTCTTCTCGGGGTCAGTTTCCTTGTCGCGTAATTCTTCGATCATCTTCGCCGCATCATCGTAGGAAATTCGCGGGAATGGGGTTGTGATGCTTTCCAATTTGGATACATCCCGTCCAAGGAATTTCAACTCAGGCATTCGGTCTCGCAAGACACGCTGGATGATGTGTGCCAGCATCTGCTCTTCAACTTCCATTAGCCCGTCCAAATCGCAGAAGGCGATTTCAGGTTCAAGCATCCAAAATTCGGTCAGGTGACGGCGGGTTTTTGATTTTTCAGCACGGAAGGTGGGGCCGAAGCAATAGACTTTTCCAAAGGCAAAAATATTTGCCTCGTTATACAGCTGACCCGTCTGTGCGAGATAGGCAAAACCTTCATCGAAGTAGGGAGTTTCAAAAAGGGTGGTGGTTCCTTCAGCAGCGGCAGGAGTAAGGATGGGTGTGTCCATCGCAGTGAAGCCATTATTGTCGAGCCATTCACGTGTGGCGGCCATAACCGTCGAGCGAATGCGCAGAATAGCCCATTGACTCTGCATCCGGATCCACAGATGACGGTGATCGAGCGCGAAATCAACACCGTGATCTTTAAGTGACATCGGGTAGTCGAGATCTGCGGCTTGCACAACCTGCAAATCCTTAATGCCCACTTCATAGCCGCCGGGAATACCGGGTGCACGCTTGTCTTCGCGTACCGCCCCCGTAATGATGACTGAAGATTCCTGGGGCAGATGCGAAATCTGCTCAAAAAGATCAGGCGTCAGGTCACCTTTGAAGGCAACGCACTGGATAAACCCTGTCCCGTCGCGCACAAGTAAAAATGATAATTTACCCTTGTCCGTGCGGTTATAGACCCAGCCCTTGAGAATGATGTCCTGTCCGATGTAGTTGGAAATTTGTGAAACGCTGACATATTCAGCCATGGGATAAATTCCTCTTTTATGATTTTCTTTAACTTCCTGTCAACACGTATTATATTATGAATGATCGAAAGTCGGCGTACTTTTTATTTCCCAATGTGGAGGGATAATTTCCGAAAATGGATCTTCGTCAGATTTTATTTGAGGTGAGGGTCCCTCAGGCCTGGAAATATCAAAAACTTTCGGATGTCTTGTTCTGCCCAGTTTCCTTCGTCGCACGGGCACTGCTAATGGCGCTGAGAATCACGCCACCGAGTACAACCAGAGCACCCCAAAAGGCGTATGTACCCATTCTTTCGCCAAGGAACAGGAATACCCAGACTGGATTCAAGACAGGTTCAAGCGTACCGACAAGGTTCGCTTCCAAGGCAGGGATATGTTTGATCGCTTTGGTAAAAAACACGAATGCAAGTCCGATCTGGAACAAGCCGAGATAGGCGATGACCAGCCAGCTGCTGACTGTCCATGTCTCCTTGAGGACGAACGGAAAACAAAATATGGTTGTTATAAGACTGGCGATGAGAACGCTTTCTGCAGGCGCGCCATCCTTTTGTGCACGAAAGGAAACGATCATGACCGCAGAGGTGAGCCCGCTCAAAACTGCCAGAATATTTCCATAGAAACCGTCTATGCTCAGTTTATCTCCAAAGAACAGCACCAGCCCAAGAAAAATTATGAACATCGAAACCCAGTCCGTTCGGGAGGGCCTTTCGCGCAGAAACCAGAATGCAAGCAGGACAACATAAATAGGGGCGGTGTATTGCAGGAAAATCGCGTTGGCAGCGGTGGTAAGTTTAGTGGAGGTGACAAACAGGAATTGGGTCATTATTGAAGCGACCGCAGCCAGGACTTTCCAGCGTGTCCATTGGGTGGGAATACGACGCAGATAAACGAGGAATATCAGGCTCGCGAACAGGCCACGCCCGCCCAGGATAGCCATTGAGCCCCAGTCCATGGTCTTTAACAACACCCCACTGGTGCTCCATAAAATGGCGGCAAGCGCTAGAAAAAGAATCGCCTTGCGGCGTTCTGAAAGTGAATCCATTTATCCTCGCAAAATTTTTAGGGTCGAATGACTGATTATACCGACATCTCTCAACTACCACCTGATATTACAAATCCACATCCTGCCAACGCCCCGTAATGGTGTGTGATCTGAACCCCAGAGATTGTATCTATGTGCTCCATAAGCGTGTAAACTTTCCGCGTCCATCCCCTTTGTAATAAAAATGTGACTTCTACTTATGGCCGGCGTACATTATACTGGTGTAGAAAATTTATCCCCACGCTCATACCCCTCATGAGCACAAATTGCATTTTCTCCACGGGAGAGGTGATCTGTGGCCAGAGGTATTATTTAAAAAGGAAAACCCATGACAACCCGCTACAAAATACATCAAAACCTGATCTCCATCGGAGATGATTTTTGGATCGAAAATGAGGAAGGCGAAAAAGTTTTCAAGGTGGATGGCAAAGTGCTGCGCATCCGCAAGACACTTGTTTTTGAAGATATGAAGGGCAAAAAGCTATGCCAGATTAAAGAGCGTCTGCTGGCGATCAAGGACACGATGATAATCGAGGATGCGGACGGCAAGGACCTGGCGGTGATTAAGAAAGCCCTTATCGCCCCACTGCGCGACCGCTGGGATGTGAAGGTCAAGAACGGGCCAGACCTGGTTGTACAGGGCAATATCCTTGACCAGGAGTATTCGATCAAACAAGGGTGGGGCAAGGTCGCTGAAATCTCCAAGAAATGGTTCCGCCTGACGGATACCTATGGCGTGGAAATCGACCCTGAACAAAATGACATCCTCATTCTGGCGGTGACAATTGCCGTTGATATGATGGCGCACCCTGACGTGAAAAAGAAAAAAGATAAAAAAGAAAAAGACAAGTAGCTCATCACTAAAAAAGAGTCTCACATGCGAGACTCTTTTTGTTATGGATCATTTCCTTCTTGCTTCCAACGCCTTCACCAGCAGCTCTTTTGCAACATTAGGGTCGGCTTTACCTCTGGTGGCGCGGGCAACCTGTCCCATGAGCCATTGGATAATGGTCTCTTTACCGGCCAGGAATTGTGCCACTTCCCTGGGATTGTCACCCAGAATTTTTTCGATGGCTTCCTGAATGAAGGCTGTATCTGATACCTGGACGAGATTTTTCTCCTTGACAATTTGCGCGGGGTCACCACCGTTCTTGAACATTTCGTTCAGCACGGCTTTTGCCGAGTTGCCGCTGATGGTTTTATCGGTGACCATGTCCACCAGTTGGGCAAAGGATTCAGGGGAAAAGGTAAGGTCTTTGATGTCAATGGCAGAGTCGTTCAGATAACGCATGAATTCACCAGCCATCCAAGAGTGAACAGTTTTGGCTGGGCTTTTAGCTTTTGCCAACACACTCTCAAAGTAATCTGCCAGAAAAAGCTCGGAAGTAAGAAAACGCGCATCAGCGGGAGAAAGCCCAATTTCTGCGATGAAGCGGTTGGTCCTGGCTTCGGGCAGCTCGGGCAGGCGGCTTCGAATCAAATCAATCCAGGCATCACTCAAGTGCAGCGGGGGTAAGTCGGGCTCAGGAAAGTAACGGTAATCGTGAGCGTCTTCCTTTCCCCGCTGTGAAACAGTCACACCGCGCACATCATCCCAGCCGAGAGTTTCCTGAATCACCTGTCCCCCATTTTCGTAGACTTTGGTCTGACGTTCGATCTCATATGCTGAGGCACGTACCAACGCCCGGAAGCTATTGAGGTTTTTTATTTCAGTGCGGGTGCGGAGTTCATCGCTGCCGACAGGACGCACGGAAACATTCGCCTCGAAGCGCAGCACACCCTTTTCCATGTCGCCAGAATTTACCCCGAGGTAGCGCAAAATGGCGCGAATTTTGGTGGCGTAGTCGAGCGCGGCATCCACAGTGCGCATGTCAGGTTCGGAGACGATTTCAAGTAGTGGAACACCGGCGCGGTTAAAGTCTATGAGTGCAGATTTTTTTTCGTGGGCAAGTTTGGCAGTGTCTTCTTCAATATGCACCCGGCGGACTCTCACGCGAAGCTGCCTTCCCGCACTTAACTCATCCCCCCGGGGGAGAGGGGAATCATTTATATCCAGCCAGCCTTTTTCAGCAATTGGCAACTCGTATTGCGAGATTTGATAGCCTTTGGGCAGATCAGGATAAAAATAGTTTTTGCGTGCGAAGGTGTTGTGCGGATTAATGGTACAGTTCAAGGCGAGCCCCACCAGCGCGGCGAGTTCGGTTGCCCTCTTGTTGACAACAGGCATCGCGCCAGGCAAACCTGTGCACACAGGGCAGATAAGAGTGTTCGGCTCAGGTGCAGAGCCATAGTCGGCGGAACATCCACAGAACATTTTGGATTTCGTAAGGAGTTCGCCGTGAATTTCAAGTCCGATGACAGGTTCGTAGGTTGGTTGCATATTCAAATAGTCTCGTGGTTTGATCGTTGACCGTGGATGATTGGTGAACCGTGATGGTCACAGGCCGAAGGTCATGGTTTATCGTCAAATGGATGGAAGTTTCTTATGCCAGTCTGTCTCTTGCTGGTAGGCATGACCAATCTGGAAAAGAGATTGTTCATCGAGATGCTTGCCAATGAGTTGCATCCCAACTGGCATATTATTGGAAAAACCAGCGGGCAGGGATAGAGCAGGCACCCCTGCAGGGTTGGTGGCAACAACATAAATATCGGAAAGATACATTTCAAGCGGATCACTGGTCTTTTCGCCAAGCTTGAAGGCAGTGGTGGGACAGGTCGGGGCGAGAAGAATATCAACAGCTGACAGAGCCAACTCAAAATCACGGCGAAGGAGGGTGCGGACTTTTTGGGCTTTGAGATAGTACGCATCGTAATATCCGGCAGAGAGAGCATAAGCTCCAAGCATGATCCTGCGTTTGACTTCATCGCCAAATCCCTCGCGGCGGGTCTGCAAATAAATATCCAGCACATCCTTCGCATTATCCGCAACCGAAAGACCAAAGCGCGTACCATCAAAACGGGCGAGGTTTGAACTGGCTTCAGCGAAGAGTAAAAGATAATACACAGGAAGTGCATATTTGGTGTTGGGCAGCGAGACTTCACGAACCACCATGCCGAGTTTTTCATACGTGCGAATGGCTTCCTGAATGGATGACTCGACGCCCGCTTCCATGCCTGAGACAAAATATTCCTTTGGGATTCCGATGGTCATCCCTTTGACCGATTTCCCGATGTTTTTTGTGTATCTTGGGACCGGCAAGTTAAAGGTAGTACTGTCATATTGATCGTGGCCTGCAATTGTCTCGAGGACCGTGGCGCAGTCGTAAGCGTCACGAGTCATGGGGCCTATACAGTCAAAAGAGGAGACAAGCGCAATAAGCCCGTAGCGGGAGACACGCCCGTATGTTGGTTTGATTCCTGTGACATTACAGAATCCTGCTGGCATACGTACCGACCCCCCCGTATCTTCGCCAATTGAGAAATTACATAACCCCGCTGACATTGCAGCCGCCGCACCTCCGCTGGAACCGCCAGGAACGCAGGTCAAATCCCAGGGATTACAGGTGTTGAAAAAAGCTGAATTTTCACAGGATGACCCCATGCCGAACTCATCCATATTGGTCTTACCGATGAGGACTGCGCCTGCATCTGCTAGTTTATTAGTGACAGTGGCATTGTATTGCGGAACATAATCCTTGAGGATTTTCGATGAACATGTAGTGCGAACTCCACGGGTGGAGATACAATCCTTCATCGCAAAGGGAATGCCGGTGAGCGGGGTGATGTTTTCACCTTTGGCGAGACATTCATCAGCCTGACGGGCTTGCTCCAAAGCCAGATCGTCGGTGATGGTGACATAGGAATTTATCTTCGGGTCAATCTCGTGGGCGCGTTGGAGAGTTGCCTGCGTGAGTTCGACGCTGGAGATTTTTTTAGTAAGTAGTAATTGGTGAATTTCTCGGATGGTTAGATTGGGTAGTTGCATAGTTTAGTGGTTTTAGGTAATGAGGGTAGTCGTTAGGAGGTCAGGAAAATGATAAGGAAACAGCTGCCTGCCGGCTTGCCAAACTCCTTAATACTCAATTCACTATTCTTCACCCAGGATAGTGGGCACCTTGACGTAGCCACCTTCAGCTTGAGGGGCGTTCCTGAGAAATTCCTCGCGGCTCATGGATGGCTTAACCACATCTTCGCGTAAAATATTTTCGGCATTGGCAATATCTGACGCAGGAACTATGTTTTCGGTATCAACTTCATTGAGCATATTGAAATATTCAATGATGGAGGAGAATTGTCCGCTGAACTTTTGAGCTTCCTCATCAGTAATACCAAGCCTTACAAGAGTGGCAACGTGTTTAACTGTGTTGGTATCTATTGTTTGGGTCATAAATTTGCATCCTCGCATTGCATGGGCGATACTTTTCCACCCAAAGCAATCTCCTTATAAGGTGGAAGATCGCTTTGGGAAAAAATACTAGAGCCCGCCTTGCAAAGGTATTAATTGAATTTGATATGCAGCTCTTTCAACTGCTTCGGCTCGACTTCAGAGGGCGCATCCGCCATGACATCGCGTCCCGCCTGATTCTTGGGGAATGCGATCACTTCGCGGATGTTGGGTTCGTCTGCAAGTAACATGATGAGGCGGTCAATGCCAGGAGCCATGCCGCCATGTGGGGGGGCGCCATACTCAAAAGCTTCCAACATATGACCGAACTTGGCCTGGATCTCTTCATCGGTCAATCCAAGCATTTGGAACATCTTCATTTGAATATCGCGGCGGTGAATGCGGATGGAACCCGAAGCCATCTCATAGCCATTACAGACCATGTCATAAGCGTCAGACATTACCGCGCCGGGGTCTGTATCAAACTTGTCGAGGTCTTCCATCTTAGGCATGGTAAATGGGTGATGTTCAGAATCCCAGCGTTGTTCCTCTTCGTTCCATGCAAAGAATGGAAAATCCACAACCCAGGCAAATGCCATCATTTCCTTATCAGCAAGATCCAATTTATCACGGAACCAGAGGCGAAGTCCACCCAACACTTTATTGGCAACGGCGCGTGTGTCGGTTGCAAAAACGATCAGATCACCGTCTTTCGCGCCAGTCCTGGCCTTGAGCACTTCGACTTCCTCAGGGGTGATAAATTTCGATGTGCTGCCTTTCACGCCCTCGGTTGTAAATCCCAGCGTGGGCATTCCCTTCGCGCCAAAAGTTTTCGCCACTTCGGTGAGAGCGTCCAATTCCTTGCGAGACATATCCGCTGAACGGGGAGCAACAATACACTTGATCACACCACCTGATTCGAGCGTGGATTTGAAAACCCGGAATTCACTCTTCTCAAAAACATCATTTAATTCGATCAGTTCCATACCAAAGCGCAGGTCTGGTTTATCTGAACCGTAAAGTTCCACAACCTCGCGATAAGAAAATTTACGCCAGGGGGTCGAGAGCAATTTCTTGTGCGCTGCGACGGCAGGGATCATTTTTGTGAACAGATCTTCGACCAGAGCGAGAACATCGTCGCGATGGACGAAAGACATCTCAAGGTCGAGCTGGGTGAACTCAGGCTGGCGGTCTCCGCGCAGGTCTTCATCACGAAAACAGCGTGCAATTTGAAAGTACTTATCCATGCCTGCCACCATCAGCAATTGTTTCAATTGTTGTGGAGATTGCGGTAGGGCATAGAACTGTCCCGGATAAACCCGCGATGGAACAAGATAATCCCGCGCACCTTCGGGGGTGGCTTTGAACATGATGGGTGTTTCGATTTCGATAAAGCCTTTTTCATCAAGGTAGTCGCGCATGAATTTGATGACCTTATGACGCAGAACCATATTACGAGTCATACGCTCACGGCGCAGGTCGAGGTAGCGGTATTTTAGCCGTGCATTTTCATCGGCGAGGTCAGTATCCGAACTGACCATGAAGGGCAGGGTCTTTGCGGGATTAAGGACTTTGATATTCTTTGCAATGATCTCGATCTCTCCCGTTTCCATATTGGGGTTTTCATTCCCGGCAGGGCGTTTGTGAACCTGACCTTCAATTTGCAACACCCATTCAAAGCGGACACCCGCAACGAGCTCAAGTATTTCTTTGGGTAGATCAGGATTAATGGTAATTTGAACAATTCCTGAGCGGTCACGAAGATCAAAAAAAGCCACCCCACCGTGATCACGTCGACGATTGACCCAGCCCGAAACAGTAATAGTCTGTCCCGCGTGGCTGGAGCGTAATTCTCCACAAGTATGAGTTCTGTACATAGTGCGCCTCCAAAGATTTTTTATCCCAGACCTGACAGGTTTTGAAAGCCTTACAGATCCATTGTGTATATATAAAATAAATCGCCCTTCGCATTTGCGTCGGGCGATTGGTTTTGACCTGGATTATCTGTCAACCAGCAAAGCTTCGCCCAACGACACAGGGGTCGTTATTATTATCATTACCATTATTTGCGAAGTAGTGATTGAACATCTTAAGGTAGATTATAGCATAAAGTTATTTATTTTGAATTTTGAAATTGCAGGTTCACAACTCAAATGAGACTACATTGATGGCCCCAGGTATTGGGCTATCAATGTAGTTTGATCCAGGCAAAATTCGGTTTTCTATCTTCAACTACCCCCGCCACTTATCAACAAGCACGTCCATCCACGGAAATCCTGAATTTGGGACTATGGCACATAATAAGTAACAATAAACTGTGGGTGGTTCGCAGTGGTGGAATTACCTGTAAAGAACTTCAGATAATCTGCTCCCAGGTCATCATTGTCGTCCTTGCTGAAGAAGAGTCGAAATTGGGTGGTGTTAACTTTACTGATAAAGCCAAGATTGGTACTGCTTAAATCGGTCGCATACCAGTTATTATTAGGCTCATTTAAGAACCGTTCTTGACTTGCTCCTCCGCTGGCTGCGGCAGTAAAATCCCCAATCTGTAAAACGAGGTTATTGCCAAACGCACTATTACGCATGTCCACCAACAAATTATCATGTGTTGTGAATGGATCGGTTCCTACAACCCCTTGTTTCCTGATCATTAATTTTGCCGATGTAATGATGGCTGTATCTGGGAGTGAGCTCGTATTAAAGGACACGATCCCTTTATATTGCCTGTCTCTGAGGTCATCACCGACATTGAAAGTGGTTGCCAATTTATCAACGAGCCCCCCTGTATTACTGTTCTCTCCAGATTCGAGGATCCACCCGTCATATGTGCCTGATGATTTGAATATGACAGTGGAGAATGTGGCTTCAATATATCGTGCCAAAACAGTATCCCCGTTACTGGATCCTGCAACAACAACTTTGCTGTCTGATTGGATATCAACCCCAGTACCTGAACTGGAATCGTTGCCAAAATTATTGATCAATTTCCCGTTATCACCAAATGTCTGGTCAAGCGTGCCATTCTTGTTATAACGCACCATTAGCAGGCTGTTGGTGCCACCAGTGGAACTCGTACCGAGCACAATAATTTTGCCGTCCGCCTGCAGATGGACGTCTGATTCAAATTCATTTGCCCCAAAGTCAGTGATTACAATTCCAGTTCCACCGAAAGTTGTATCCAGTGCGCCATTGCTGTTGAAGCGCGCCAGAACCAGGTCATTGTGAAGATCATCCATGTCACTTGCAGTTCCTACAACAACAATCCTGTCGTCTGGCTGGATAACGAGGGAACTATTATGGTAATGAAAATAGGGAACAGCAACTGTTACCGTTCCTAGTCCATTTGAGCCAAAAGTGGACTTGTCGAGCGAACTATCCTGATTGAGACGCACAAGAGATATATGTCCCTTGGCATGTTCATCATCCATCATGCCGCCTAACGCGACAATTTTGCCGTTTGCCTGGATTGCGACCGCCTGACCATGATTATCGCGGTAATTGGGGGAGAAATCCTCGTTGTCCAATATTATTAAGCTATGTACATCGTCAGTATCATACGGCGTGCCGTCACTGTTTAAACGAGCGATCACGGGGTTGGTAAAATTGCTACCTTGATGATATTGGGTTCCAACCACAACGATCCTGCCGTCGGATTCGATTGCAAGATCGCTTGCAAAATATCTGGATTCCCCAGGGTCGGAAGGAATAAATGCAACCCCATTTGTGCCGAATGTATTATCCATGTTTTTGCCATCTTTATCATAACGGGCAACGGCAAAGCTGTTATTGTTTGACCCCGCCACGATCAATTTTCCATCTGGCTGGATGGCAATCTTGCTATTTAAGTTGACGGTTAATTCTCCATTTGTACCAAACGTAATATCCACACTTCCATTGGTGTTATAACGCATAAGCTTTGGCGTTTGACCTTGAGCAGATCCCAATAGAAGAATTTTGCCATCTGATTGCAGGGTCATGTCGTATACGACATCGGAGTCGCTTCCTATGTCGGTCATTACAACTCCATTCGTGCCAAAAGTTGTGTCCAAAAGCCCAGATACGGCAAGTGCATTTGTGGTGAATAATATCATTGCTATGATACATATCAACCACAGGAACTGGGGTGTCTTTTTTAAGAACAGGTTTGCTTTCATGGTCTTTTTCCTTTTAAGAATATGAAAAATGTTCCTTATATATTGTACTGCTATCCTTCATAATTACAATAATTTCCAATTCGGAGTGGGTGTGGTTGAAAGTTTCGGATTTTTTAAGTCGCAACAAGTACAGACCTTATTTTTGCTGTTTTTTAGGCATTTTAAGCCGATTTTTGGTGAAATTTTAGTGGACGGATATCTATCAGGAATGGGGCTTTCCGAAAAAATCAA
>JAIFNG010000119.1 GCA_020047815.1 Anaerolinea sp. | reverse complement strand
TTTCCAGTCTCTGTCTTGATCCATTGGCAGAAGGGCGAGAAAGAACCCTGGTGTTTGGCAACCAACCTGCCCGATGCCGCCTTGACCTTGTGTTACTACCGCAGAAGGATGTGGATCGAAGAGATGTTTGCTGATTTCAAGAAACATGGCTTTGACTTGGAAAGTACCATGTTGCGCAACTCACCACGCTTATCCCGTTTGACTTTGGTTGTGGCCTTCCTCTATGTCTGGCTCCTTTCGGTTGGCAGTCGCACCATTCGATCTGGACTGCGTCATCTCGTGGACCGCAAGGATCGCCGTGACTTGAGCCTCTTTCAGATTGGCTTGCGTTTCATCGACCGATGCCTACTCCTCTCATTATCTTTTTCACTACCCTTATACTCTCTTTGAGGAAACTGTCAGGTGCCTAGCATAAATTCAGTCTTTTTTATATTCACGGATGGAATCTGTAACCTCATCCAATTTGGCGACTTCATCCTCAGTCAATTTCCAACCCGCGCCGCCTGCGTTGAGTTCTGCCTGTTTAATATTCTTCGCGCCTGGAATGGGAAGCGTATCCTTGCATATCAGCCAGTTAAGCGCCACCTGTGAGATGGTTTTATCTCCATGATTTAATCCGATTTCCTGTAAAAGCTTGATCACAGGTGGAATTTTCTTGAGAAGTTCAATAGACTGCGAGCCGCGTAAGCCAGACGGTGGGGAATCCACCGTATATTTTCCGGTTAATAAGCCCATTTCAAGCGGAGAATAAGCGATCACGCGAATGCCAAGTTCCTTGCAGCGTGCAATGGTCCCATTCTTTTCCACTTCACGGTTCAGCAGGCTGTAGTGTACCTGATTGGAGGCAAGGGAAATTCCATGTTGAGCCAGGGTGGAGTACGCACGTAACATGTGTTTTTGGCCAAAATTAGATACGCCCACCGTGCGTGTCCAGCCGCGCTCCACACATTCCACCATGCCTTCCATCATTGTTTCAGGACTCATGATTGGTGATGCCCAGTGAATTTGATACAAGTCCACCGACTCTATTCCCAGACGTTCCAGACTACCCTTCAATGCGCGCGGGACAAATCCCTTCGTTAGCCGCCAGGGCCACGGGAAAAATTTTGTTGCCACCAGCACAGGTTGATCCACCTCTTTTAGAAATTGCCCCAGCAGCCGTTCTGAATAACCTGAGCCGTAAATTTCAGCGGTATCGACAAACCGAACGCCGAGGTTCAGGGAAGCATCAAAAGTTTCGCGGATATCCTTATCGGTATGAGTTTGACCATATCCCCAGGTGACCCGATCTCCCCATTGCCAGGCTCCTAGTCCTATTTCAATAGCGTGTAAAAAACGTGTTTCATTGCTAACTTCGGACATTGTGCCTCCTGGGTGAATTCCCCCGATTCTATCTTAAAAAACAGATTTCCCCCGAAAATCAGGTTACAATTCAGCCCGCTCAAAATTTGGAACTGATGGACCGCGAGACCCTTCTGGGGGAGGAGTTTGGCGCTCCCTGAGTTCTGGGAGGTTCCCTGATATGTCTAATAATAATTCGCGGGAAGTAGAATCTGCGTTAGACCTAAGCCGCCGGCTGGGTCTATCCTTTTCCAATTTATCTCTGCTGACGCGTGCCCTGACTCACCGTTCATATGTGAATGAATATTCAGCAGTGGAGGATAACGAACGGCTTGAGTTCCTCGGTGATGCCGTTCTGGATTTCATTGTTGGTGCTTGGGTTTATAACCGCTTTCCTGAAATGCCCGAAGGCGACCTGACCAAAATGCGGTCGGCGCTTGTGCGTAATGAACAGCTCGCAAAATTTGCCCGCAATCTCGATCTGGGACATGCGCTTCGGTTGGGCCGGGGAGAGGCATCCTCGGGTGGTAATAAACGTGACAATTTGCTTGGTTCCGCTTTTGAAGCACTGATCGGAGCTTTGTATTTGGATGCAGGCCTCACTGCGGTGGACGCTTTTGTGAATCCCATTTTGGAAGAAGTTCGCGATTCCATCCTTAACGAAATTCATGACCCGAAGAGTCAATTGCAGGAATGGACTCAATCGCAAAAACTAGGCGCGCCGCGTTATCGGGTAATTGGAACCAGCGGACCCGACCATGCTGTGATTTTTGAAATAGTTGTAGAGATCGCAGGTATTATTAAAGGAAGCGGATCAGGCACAAGTAAAAGCTATGCCGAGCACGCCGCCGCGCAGGATGCATTGAATAATTTGGGATTGTTTTAATCTCCATCTTGAGCAGCGTGGCTCATGTTTTTCAAGAAAAGCACAAGGGACTATCTTAAGAAAATAAATATCCATCAATCCTGTCCATATACAGCGCCGCACTATGCCAGCGAATGTGTGGTCTTGTTCAGGACGGAAAAATCGTAAATCGGAAAATAAGAAATCAAACATGCCTCTTCGTCTAAAATCACTCGAACTGCAAGGTTATAAAACTTTTGCGTCGCGAACTGTCTTCGAATTCGCGAGTGGGATCACCGCCATTGTCGGTCCCAATGGGTCAGGCAAATCGAATATTGCCGACTCACTGCGCTGGGTGTTGGGCGAACAATCCTACACACTTCTGCGGGGCAAAAAAACTGAAGACATGATCTTCTCCGGGTCAGAGCATCGCGCGCGCGCGGGTATGGCCCAAGCAACCATCACATTTGACAACACAGAGCAGTGGCTGCCTGTGGATTTTTCCGAAGTCGCACTTGCGCGTACTGCACATCGTGATGGGCACAACGATTATTTGATCAATGGTCAACAAGTGCGCTTGCGCGAAATGAACGAACTGCTTGCACAGGCGGGTTTGAGCGAACGTACATACACCATTCTCGGTCAAGGGTTGGTGGATGCCTCCCTTGCCTTGAAAGCCGATGATCGCCGCCGTTTGTTTGAGGAAGCCGCGGGTGTGGGCTTGTACCGTTCCCGTCGCGATGATGCATTAAAGCGCCTCGAAAATACGGAACGCAACCTTGAACGCGTGCTGGATATCATGGCGGAACTCGAACCGCGTATCAAAAGCTTGGAGCGGCAGGCAAAACGCGCCATTGATTTCGCGCGTGCCCAGGCAGATATGAAGATGATACTGCGAGAATGGTACGGCTATCACTGGCATCGTTCTCAACGCGACCTGACCGATGTCCGCGAGGCGGTGAGGGGGCAGGAAGCACGCGTGAATGAGGCGCGTTTAGTCCATGAAAAGACTCAGGCTGAGTATTCCGCCTTCCGTGAGCGGCTCTCGGGTTTGCGTGCCCAGTTAAATGGATGGCATCGCCAATCAGCGGAGTTGCACAATCAGCGTGAATCCATCAGCCGTGAACTGGCTGTTCTTGAAGAGCGCCGGCGTGCACTGACCAATACCCAGGCCGCTGTTCTTTCTGACCAGGAACAAGCCATGGATGAATTACATCTTGCGAATGAACGGTATGGCGAAGCCGGGCAGGATGTACTGAGGATTCAAAGTGAATATGACGAAGCAAAGTCTCAACTTGGAAATGTGCAGACCTCTTTGCAAGCACACCTCTCTGAGCGCACCGTGTTGGAAGAACAGATCGCGCTGACTCGCAGTCAAATTGATAATCTCAGTCAGCAGCGCGCCGAGCACAATGCCCGCCTTGATGAATTAAAATCACGCATCGATCTGCAAATCCAAAAAATTGAGCAAACCAAAGCTGCCATTGCAGGCGGTGAGGTTCTTTCGGCAAAGGCAAAGGAGCAATATCAATTTGCCCGTAATGCGCGTGAAGAAGCCACCATTGCGTTGCAGGCTGCCGAAGAAAAAGTCTTTAAAAAGAAAAATGAAGTTGATCGCATTGAACGTGAACGGCGTGATGCCCTTGAACAACGCACGAAGGAAGAATCTGACCATTCACGATTAAAGGCGCAGCTTGAAGTGATTGAGCAATCGGAGCAATCTCTTGCAGGGTATGCCGAAGGTGCACGTTATTTGTTGGATGCCGCACGGCAGTCCAAATTAATAGGATCGCGCGGCGCGTTCAGTGCGACTCTCGATGTCCCTGCCAATCTTGAGACTGCAATTGCTGCCGCGCTGGGTGATACGCTCGATGCGGTTCTGCTTGATGCAGGCCAACTTGATAATGCGTTGAATTTACTTGAATCTGATGATGCAGGGCGCGCAGTTTTACTGCCGCTTGATGAACGTGAAAATCTTTTGTTAAATAATCCGAATGACATTGATTGCATTGGTGTTGCATCTGAACTGGTTAATGCGCATGTCGAATTGAAGGGTGCAGTGCGGTTGATGCTGGGGCAAACATTAATTGTGCGTGACCGAAATTCGGCGCGTAGATTGATCAAGGACCTGCCGACTCATGCACGTGTGGTGACTTTACGCGGTGAGGTATTCCGCGGCGATGGCTTGGTCATTGCCGGGAAGACGACCTCCTCTTCTGCGCTGGGCAGGTCACGTCAGAAACGGGAATATGCCTCCGCCTTGACCGGACTCTTTGCGCGACTGGCTGAATCAAATGAACGGGTCGAGCGTTTGTCGAATCAACAGGCAGGCGCACAACGCGAACTGATGCAAGCCGATACCGATGCACGCGAGGCCCGCGTTAGATTGGGAGAAATCCAGGAGACCGAGCAACAGGCAGGGTTGGAATCCGAGTCAGCACAGCGACAACTTGAGTGGCAGAAAAATCAATTGGCCCAGTTACAGATCGAGGCGCAAGAAGCTGCTTTGGTTCAGCAAAAAATCATCGAGACCCAATCCGAAGTGGAAACTCATTCGCTCGGTTCGCTGTCTCAATTAAAAGATCTTACCGCAAAGTTGAACGAGATTGCCGCCGATGAGTTACAGGAGCAGGTTGCATATTGGAGCACGCGTGTAGCCGTAGCGGAGCAAAGTGTAACAAGCGCGGTTGCAAAGAAGCATGAACGCGCAAAGGAGATCACGAGGCTTGATTCTCGCCGGGTGGAATTGATCAACCGTTTGTATGAAGCTGAAAATGCCTTGAATGGCCTGGACCATGAAAAAGCCAGATTGCGTGAAAATGAAAGCGGTCTGCATGGTCAGATCGATGAGATGCGTGTGTTGATCGAGCCTGCCGAGAAGGACTTGGAAACCGCAGAGCAGGAAGAAAAACGCCTGCAGGAATCAGAAGCCAATGCCCAGCGCATCTTCGCAAATACGGAACGTTCATACGGACAGATTCAACTGGAACAAACGCGCAAACAGGAAGCGTTGGATAATCTGCATCAAAAAATAACGGACGATTTTGGCCTGGTAATGTTTGATTACGCAGCCGATGTCTCGGGTCCCGTTCCACTGCCTTTGGATGGCATGGTGGAGCAGCTGCCAGTGATAACGGAACTCGCGCCTGAAATCGAAGAACAATTGAATCATCATCGCGCGCAGTTGCGCCGCATGGGACCCATCAACCCCGATGCAAAGGCGGAATACGATCAGGAAAAAGAGCGCTTTGAATTTATGAAGACCCAGGTGGAGGATTTGCGAAAAGCGGAAGCAGACTTGAAACAGGTCGTCGCTGAGTTGGATGAAATAACCAAACGGGAATTTATTCGAACTTTTGATGCGGTGGATAAACAATTTCGTGAAACTTTTGTGCGTTTGTTCGGCGGTGGTTCGGCGCGTCTGGCGTTAACCGATCCGGAAAACCTTGTGGATACGGGCATCGAAATCGAAGCGCGGCTGCCTGGTCGTCGCGAACAGGGGCTGGCGTTGCTCTCGGGCGGTGAGAGAAGTCTGACGGCGATTGCTTTGGTGTTTGCGCTGCTCAAGGTTTCACCCACACCGGTCTGTGTGATGGATGAAGTGGACGCAATGCTGGATGAAGCCAATGTGGGACGCTTCCGCGATCTGCTTGTTGACCTGAGTAAAGATACGCAATTTATTATCATCACGCATAATCGTAATACCGTGCAAGCTGCGGATGTGATCTACGGTATAACGATGGGACGCGATTCTGCAAGCCAGATCATCAGCCTGCGTCTTGATCAGGTTACCGATGATATGTTAAAGAGGGGCTGAAATTTTGAAGATATAAGATATGTGTTAGGAATGAAGGATGAAAAAGAGCCCACCGCGATTTGCAGTGGGCTCTTTCTGATTATCCAGTGGGAATCTCGGGAATATTTTTTACACCAGAATTCATGATTCATCCCACGTCCATCTTTGAGTATCCCTGTTCCTTATGGCGCTTCTGTTGCTTCTGCTTGCTGTTCTGCCAGGGCTGTGTTTTGAGCGTTTACTGCCTCGGTTGCCATGGTAATGAAGTTTGGCTCGGCGGGAATGTGGTCCTTCCAGAGGTCAAAGATTTCCACGCCATATTCCTCGCGGGCTGCAGCCAGCCACTCGGTGAAGACTTGATTTTTTGCTGCTTCAAATTGATCCGCGCTCAGCGGGCGTTCCTGTTTTGCGATCAACTGGATGATGTGATAGCCGAAGCTGCTTTGAACAGGTTCGGTTGTGTAGTCGCCCGTTTTTTCCAGCGCAAACGCGGCGGTTTCAAATTCCGGAACCATGGCTCCAGTTCCAAACCAACCCAGGTCACCGCCATTGACCGCAGAACCAGAGTCCTGGGAGAATTCCACTGCCAGGGCTGCAAAATCGTCGCCTTTATTAAGTTTTTCAACGATTAATTGGGCGGTGGCTTCATCCGATACAAGAATGTGGCGTGCCCAAACCTGGGTCTCTGTCGCAGTCACGTCTGCTGTAATCGCCTCCAAAACCTTCTTTTGCAGGATTTGAAAGTCAAAGAACGCCATATAGTCTGCTTCCTTGAGGTCCAGTTTCATCAATGCTTCCTTGGAATCATTGAATTCCTTTTCAAAACCTTCCTGTGTATAGGGTGTGGCAGTGGGCAGAGGTGTAGCGGTTGGCCCGGCATCGACAATATCTGTCGGCTCTGGTGTTGCGGTGGTGGCAGGTGTGGCTGTCGCAGACGGGACGGGAGTCATGGTCACCAATTCGTACGCTTCTGCGGGAATTTCTGGCATGGTGACTTCCGCTGCAGTTGGGGCAGAAGTGGGTGTGCCATTTGGATAATATGAGAACGAACTTTGTTTTGCCTCGACCAATTCTTCTTCGCTGACTGTGATGCCGCGTTTCTTGGCTTCGAGGCGGACTAATTGCTCATTGATCATTTGATCCAACACAGATTGACCAAGTGCCTCAGGCGAGTTAAGCTGCGACTCGATCTGTGTTAATTGATTTTCCACATCCATGCCGAAGAGTTGTCCGTATTGGCTATATGTGCTGTACTGGGAAAGCAATTGCTGGCGTTGCATACGAACGCGCGGTTCAAATTGATTGACAAGAATATCGATCCCCCCAACCTTTGCAACGGGGCGTTGGAGTTGAAGATAATTGATATCCAAAAATCCATATCCAAGCAAAAGTATGACAACAGCCAGAATACCCAGAAAGATGTATAGGATCGTGCGGGTTTGTTGGCTTTCACGCTGTAGACGTGCAATGTGTTTCTTGTGTAAAACGGGCTTCTTGCCCGATTCATTAGTCATTTTCGTGCTCCTTCATGAAAGAGGTATTGCGGGCTTAAAAAGAAACACCCCTCTAATCACAGAGTCCACAGAGGTTAATAAATTTCTTTGTCTGTGACCTTTGTGGTCCCGGTGGTGATATGCATATACATAATTTCGGGGCATGGAACCTTCCCATGCCCCGAAATTTATTCGGCGATTAGGAACGCCCGTCGTCCAGTGATCTGCCGCTGAAAGGCAGAAATGCCACATGGCGCGCCTGTTTGACCGCTGCCGCCACCACACGCTGGTGTTTGGCACATGCGCCAGTCTGACGACGCGGACGGATTTTTCCTTCTTCGGTTATATATTTGCGGAGCAGGTCAGTCTTTTTATAATCGATGACCAGCGTTTTATCCGCGCAAAATTGACAAAACTTGGGTTTGGCAAAAAACCTGCGGTCACCACCGCCGCCTTCGCCGCCGCCCGAATAACTACGTTCTTCACTCATGATTTACTCCAAAAAAACTAGAACGGAAACTCATCTTCCGCCATG
>JAIFNG010000030.1 GCA_020047815.1 Anaerolinea sp. | reverse complement strand
GCGATTCCAAGCCTTTTTCTACGCCTCAGCATTTTTCCAATCGGACGGCGTTCCGCCGCCCGCCCCAGCGCGGGTAACGCAAACCGTTAGGCGCTTCGCGTGAAAGATAAGCAAATGAAAAAAGATAAAATGTCCCGCCGTGATTTTCTCAAGTTGTCCTTGCTCAGTTTAGGTGCAGGATTTCTTGCGGCTTGCAAACAGGTTGTCAAACCTCTGGCAAATGCTGTTGCTACTTTCACAGCAACGCCATCCAAAACAAATACGCCAACTTCTACTAAAACCAATACGCCTGAGCCAACGTCCACTGAAATGCAAACGCCAACCCCGACTGAAATTCCCTGCTTCCGTTTATTGTCACCTGAAAATGGCGCAAAACTTCCCGCCGTTGGTAAAGTCACTTTTTCATGGGAAGCCATGCAGGGAGCAATACTTTACAAATTGGAAATTACCTTGCCGTCAAATCAGTCAGTCATTTTTGAAACAGACAAAATGAGTCGAGACCAATATCTCGAAGCCTTTAGCATGGGCGGTAAATATCAATGGCAGGTAAGTGCTTTTGATACCAACAGCACAGTGATTTGCACCTCAGAGCCGTTTGTATTTGAGAAAGACATTTATACGCCTCCGCATAATAACGGTGGCGGAAATGATGATGGTTCAGGCAGTGATGGCCCTATCACTACGATTAATCAAATTACCGTGGGTTAAAATAATCATTGCAAAATGCACAGTTATCGAAACCCTGTCCCAGGGTTCCATTTGCAATCCGTCTTGCGCGTTCACGTTGTAGTGCCGAAGATTGAGAAAGCCACTCCTGCGCCAACGATGAAAAAGGCTGTTTGGCTAGAGAGCCCATCACCGCCCCGTTTTCGGTAGTGTCGCAACAAAATATCAATTCCCCGCGTGAATTAAAAGTGAGTGTACGAAAATTCAAAACATTACAAAAATTTACGCCGCCGCGAGTGTACAAACAACTCATTGTATTTATATTAAATCCCGTTTTCTCTCTCAATTCTTTCGCCTCTTGCAAAAGACGAAGCGATTCTTCATCATTCAACAACAAATGCTTATTCCACGTAATCGGGATTATGCCGCCAAAGCCAATTGAACTCGCACCTAATTCACGAGCCAGATTTACCATTGCCTCCATTTCATACTTATTCTTCTGATTCAACACCATGCTGATTTTCACCTTGTACCCCGCCTGCACATATTGCTTTACAGAATTAATCGCTCGATCAAATGCTCCTTTCTTTTGGCGGATTTCGTCATGTGTTGAAGCCACTGCTCCATCAATGCTGATGGCTACATGCTGAAAATGGCCCCTGTATTTTTCCATGAGAGGTAAATACGGCTCTGTTCTTTGTCCATGACTAACAAAATGCCACGAGTACCCATACGCGACAATCTTTTCAATCATCTGCTCAAATTGCGGATGTAAGTGTGCCTCTCCTCCTGTTAAACCCACATACCGCGCCCCAAATGGTATGGCTTCCGTGAGAAGTTTATCGAGAAGTTCCATCGGAAAATCTGGGCGGTCTTTTGGATAACCGCGCAAACAGTGTTCGCACTTCAAATCGCAACGCAAGGTAGTTATAATAGCAATGTTGTTAAGCATGGGTTACGCCTTTCATGGCAAAGTATAGCAAAGTTGGGCAGGTTCTAAAAGGTAAAACGCGCCCACCGATGAGTAGCACTTGTCAAGGGGTGAAAATAATTTGATAAAAGAAGGCATTGGAATTATTTTTGGATTTCAGTGCCTTTTTAAATTGCACGATAATCGGTGATTTTGGTACAGAGGCAGCGCTTCGCCACCCCGCCAGATGCCTCTGCCGAGTTGAGCGCAATGTTTCAAGCGCAAATTGCCGGTGCGACCTTTGCAATTATTGCTTCAAGTGCAGCTCCGGTTTCAGTGCGAGAACTTCCTCCTTAGTTGCGATCCGTCGCGGCTTACCGCTCCGCACGATCCGTGTCAATTCTGCACCTTTTCCCAATCTCAATAATCCGTACTTCGCAAATTGCTGATTGGTCATGCCGCTTAATGCGGATTTATCGATATGCCATGCCCATGTCAACATTTTGTATGCCAGATCTTCTTCATTCGATTTTTTGTATGGTTCCTGTCTGTTCAGCAAATACCAAATGGTGACCAATAATTTATGTGCGATCGCCACAATCGCCTGGTTCTGATGTTTGCGTTTACACAGCCTGTCATATTCTGCCCGCCAACTTGGATTCGAGCGGACCGCCTGCCATGAAGCTTCCACCAATGCCCAGCGCAATTCCTTCCGCCCAAATTTAGTGATGCCCTTGTCTTGATGTTTCTGTCCACTATCGTGTACGCCTGCTCCCAAGCCTGCATAGCCAACCAATTTCTTCGGACTTTCAAATCGTTGGATGTCTCCGATCGCGGATAGGATCGTCATGGTTACGATGATACCCACTCCGGGAAGTTGCATCAGGTACACGGCTTCATTTCCCCAACGTTCACTGTTGCTCAAGCGACCCAGTTCTTTTTCCACTTCCACTATGTTTTCGCGGATCAAGCGCAAGGTCTTGATCTCTTGTTTCAAGCGCAGGTTTTCCAATTCACTCAACTTCACCTGCTCCCACCATTCACGATTTTCCCCCGTATCTATCTTCCCTTGCGGGGCTTGAATATTATGCCGATGTAGCAGACTATGCATTCGGTTTTGGATCGCTGTGCTCATCTTTACCAACCGCCATCGATACGAGATCATGGCTCTCAACTCCCGCACTTCCACCGGCGGTACCCATACTTCCGGTACGATGTCTGCAATCAACAAACGCACCAGGCGGATCACATCCTGATTGTCGGTCTTTACGCGCGAGTTTGCGATCTGTTTCACTTCCGCTGCATGAGCTACCACCACTCGTTTCACCAAGGGCGCGACCGTGTCATATACATCCCAGGTATTGGTGCTGGCTTCCAAGACTACTTCATCGCTCTTTCGAAAATTACTTCCAGCCCATGTCTTGAACCGCTCCATTTCCACATCTCGTGGTCTCAGCACAATCTCCTGCTGTGCGTTCAGTCCCCCAACTGTGATGTAGTGTTTGTGTACATCCAATCCGATATAGCGCTTTCCTTCTTCCGGGACTCTTGTATTCCTTTCTCGTTTCATGCTAAACTCCTTTTGCTAGTAGGATTGAGGCATGGATTTTTGGGTTAGAAGTTACACCTACCGATGCGGGTTCTCTCGTTCTCTTCCAACGAGGTCCCAGATTTGAAATCCGTCGGGCAGTCAAATAACACGACGGGCTTACTCTGTTCTTGATCGAGTATCCCAGGGCGGCAACCGACTGTCCCTGACGCTCCTGCCCCAGACCGCGTCCCCGACGTTCCATCTCTTCTAGGATACGGCCTGCCATGCCTCAATGCAACTTCATTCTAATAACAAAGCGTGCACCTAACGTGTGGGATTCTGCGCGATTTACAGGCATTTGTCTGGCTTCGAGTTTTTCCTGCTCCCGAACAGAATCCACGCCCGCTCATGCACGATCGAGTCAAATGGAGCCAAGAACAGAAGGAGAATCAAAATGCTGGAACCTTTCTTTTTCGCGCTGGGTCTTGTGAACAGTGGGGTTCTGATCTTCATCTTTCTGATCCGCAAGGAGCATCTTGACCTTCTGCAAAGAATTGGATGGGTATATTTCTTATTGGCGATCCCGGCCATTTATGCGATCTTCCTTGTCCAACAGGAACACAAGTCACCCCGCTACACCATCTTTCTGGGGATCTTTTTGGCATTTCTGGCGATCGAAGCTCTCTATGACTGGATCTTGAAGATCCCGTTCCGGGAGACGATGGATTGGAAACAACTGGCGCCCTATGTCGCGCTCTACATCTCGATGAATTATGGATTTGTGTTAATGACCTGGAAATATTACTCCGTGCCATACGGGGTCATTCTGCTGGTTCTTTTGGTCATCCAGATCATCGCAAATATACTCACGCATTAATTCAAAAGTGCCGGTAAGACCAGGTATTCGTTTTGGTTCAGAATCGCTCAACACAGCGCGTAATTGACGTGTGGGACTGCCGCTGTACGGCGTGTGGCGCGCTTCGCGTCCTGCTCCCAGGCAGAATCCACACCCTCCAGATCCCCATCGAGTACAATGGCACAAGCAGTACAATCACTTCAACCCTGAAGGAGTCCCCATGACAATTCCTCAACCTCAAGGCTTTCTCGCCGTCCCGCCCACGGGCAAGGGGCCTGGCGTATTGGTTCTTCACGCCTGGTGGGGGCTGAATGCCACTATAAAGGCATTCTGCACTCGATTGGCTGAAGCTGGATTCGTTGCTTTCGCCCCGGACCTCTACCACGGCAAGGTCGCGGACACCATCCCCGATGCCGAAGCCCTGGGTCAGGCGCTGGATGCCAGTCACGTCCAGGCCAAAGCTGAAATTGCAAATGCAGTCATGTTCCTCAACGAACGGAGTGACCCATCCGACCGCGGCCTGGCAGTGATCGGCTTCTCACTGGGCGCTTATTATGCGTTGGACCTCGCAGCCGCGGACTCCGAACACATCCGTTCCGTTGTAATCTTTTACGGCACCGGCGGCGGTGACTTCAGCCACTCACAGGCAGCCTACCTCGGTCACTTTGCCGGGAATGATGAATATGAGCCGCGCTCCAACGTCGATGATTTGGAAGAGGCTCTGCGGCTTGCCGGGCGCCCGGTGACTTTTCATCATTACAGCGGTACCGGACACTGGTTCTTTGAACCTGACCGCCCGCAAGCCTACAACCAGGCGGCAGCGAGTCTGGCATGGGACCGGACCCTGGCTTTCCTGAAGCGATCCCCCACGTCATAACAACGTATGCAATGCTTCCCACCCCAGGCATATGACAGCAGTATGGGAAGCCAAGGAATGGCTGTAAGCGCACGTTCCAGCTTCGGAAATTAACCTCAAACTGAGAAAACGGCTCTGAATGGAAACCATTTGGAGCCGTTTTTGTACACCCCGCCCGGGCAGGTTGTATCTTGTATCCGGTTGTATTGTTTCCCGTTTTTAGTACAACTTTAAGGTTGTATCTTGTATCCCTTTCTTTAAAAAGGGATACAAGATACAACAAGTCAAAAGGGGTAAAACAGGCAGGTTGTATCTGGCGTAGATCCCCAATTTAGGCCGGTTGGGAAGCCCTCACCCCGCTTTTTTCACAGCAAACAGAGCCCTCCTGCCAGCCGCTGACCCTTTGTGTATGCAGAGCGAACTTGTTTGCATGCCCCTTGTATTTTGGGTTCCCGTCATGCTAAACTCAATCATAAATAAATGGGATGTTGTCCTTCTGAAACAGGCCGTCCCGGGTTCGCGTGTGCTCCTGAGAACAATGCTCCAAAGGAATAAACCATGAATAAAAGATCACCCGGATGGTACTGCCTGCTGGTCGTACTGCTCCTGCTCCCCGCCGCCTGCAGTGGGAGCGCGCCAACCATCCCCACGCCCACAGCGCCGCATCCCACCCAAACCGCGCTCCCCAGCAAAACTCCGCTGCCCACCGAAACCCCGCTGCCAAGCGAGACCCCGTTCCCTACTGAAACCCCGGAGGGGAACATGGGGTCCATCTGGGTGCGCCCAAAGGACGGGATGAAGATGGTCTATGTGCCGAAAGGTGTTTTTACCATGGGCAGCAGCCTGCACGAACCGGATGAACAGCCGGTCCATGAGGTAACCCTGGACGCCTTTTGGATGGACCAGACCGAAGTGAGCAACAGCATGTACGCCATCTTTGCACCGTCCAGAGCCGGGCGCCAACCGGTCCAGAATGTCTCCTGGGAGGAAGCGGCTGCCTATTGCGCCTGGGCGGGAAGCCGCCTGCCAACCGAGGCGGAATGGGAAAAAGCAGCGCGCGGTACCGATGAGCGCCTGTACCCCTGGGGCGATCAGGATCCAGCCAATGACCTGGCGAATTTTGCCGACCTGACATCCCGTTTGAGTTGGGCGGATATCAACGTGAACGATGGTTATGATAATGTCGCACCGGTGGGGAGTTTCCCGGCAGGCGCAAGCCCGTACGGCGTATTGGATATGGCCGGGAATCTGGGGGAATGGGTCAATGACTGGTATGCCGCTTATGATGCCGGTCCGCTCGAAAACCCAACCGGACCGGCGGAAGGAGACTTCCGTGTTTTGCGGGGTGGGTCGTGGTATGGCACCGCTGCCGCCATCCGCGCTTCCGACCGGGGTTGGTATATCCCTGAAGGCGGCACAAATTACATCGGCTTCCGCTGTGCAAAAAGTACGATCGCGCAGTAGCGCCCTGGGAGCAGAATAAGAGTCCGTCGGGTCACTGTGTTTATGACCTGTGGTGTACGATCACACTTTTTCCTTCTCGACCAACTCAGAATATACAGCGATCATCTGTGCCGCGATTTTTTCCCAGGCGTAGTCCAGGGCATATTGTGAAGCACCCAGCCCCATCGTCTCGCGCAGGTGGGCATCCCCCAGCAGGCGTGACAGTTTATCGCACAGGGCTTCGGGGTCGCTGTCGGGAATTGTATAACCCGTCACACCATCCTGCACCAGGTAACCAAGCCCGCCGACTTCCGAAGCGATCACGGGCGTACCGCAGGCCATCGCCTCCAGCGCCACCATGCCAAAAGACTCATACAGGGAAGGCATGACCAGCAATTCTGCGGCAGAATAATAGTAAGGCAGGGTATCTTGTCCGCGCTTGCCAAGGAAGAGGACCATGCCCCCCACGCACAATTCATCGCACATTTTTTGCAGGCGCGACATCTCATCAGACATATCTTCCGGCTGCACATTCGGCTCGCCGCCGATGATCGCCAGATGAACAGGACGGTGCAAGCCCGCCAAATTCAAACAGGACATGGCCTGGATCAGAGTATCCACGCCCTTTAAGGGTTCGATGCGCCCCACAAAGAGGATCATGCGGTCTTCGGGTTCCAGGCCAATGAATTGTTTCGCCTCATCGGCTGGGATGGGATAAAAATGGGAGGTATCCACCCCGGGCGGAATGGTCACCATTTTGCGGTCATCTGCGCGATACAAAAACCTGAGCTGGGTTCTTTCTGCCAGGGTGGCGACGATGATCCGGTCTGCGCGGCGCAGCACCTGCCGCTCTCCGTCGAGTCGTTCCTTGTTGGCACGTTCACTATCTGCGCGCGCCACGCGATTCTTCATCTCCCCCAGGGTATGGAACATGTGCACAATGGGTGTCCCGCCCCAGGCTTCGCTGAGGATCTCTGCCGCCAGTCCGGACATCCAGTAATGACTGTGGATCACATCGTAGGTGATGCCTTTTTCAGCTGCAAATTTCTTGATGCCCTCGGCGAACTCGGGGATGTAATTGGCCAGTTCACTCCTGGCCTTGGGGGTTTCGGGGCCGGCCGGCACATGCACCACCCGGTTGCCAAACCCCAACTCATGGACGACATGCGGCACGTGCTCATCCTGTGAACGGGTGAATACATCCACATGGATCCCCAAATGCCCCAATTCACGGGTCAGGTCGCGGACATAGACGTTCATTCCGCCGGTATCCTTGCCGCCCAGGGTGGCCAGCGGGCAGGTATGATAGGAAAGCATGGCAATACGAAGCATGTTTTTTTCAAGACTCCCAGATCACAGACAACGCGTAACATAAAAAACTTGCAGGTTTAATTGTAATCCTTTATAATCCCGCCGCTGTAATAATTCAAGCCACCATAGCTCAGCTGGTAGAGCAGACGATTCGTAATCGTCAGGTCGTCGGGTCGTAGCCGACTGGTGGCTCTGGGCATTTTGTACCGTAAAAACTGTTTAAAACGAAACAGGCCGCGCATTTGTTAAGAATGATCATCTGGTCATTATTAAAATCGTCATCCGTGAGGGTGGCGATTTTGTTATGAGATTCCTGTTTTTTGTGCCATTCCTTTGGGTCCGGCAACTGCCAGGATATCGTTCGCCTGCAAGTTTTCTTGAATTTACAGAAGGTATGCGAGACGACTGCCCGCTTAACCAGATCACTTCAATTAGAGGTAGAATCTT
>JAIFNG010000019.1 GCA_020047815.1 Anaerolinea sp. | reverse complement strand
TACCTTAAGGAAAGCAAGACTTGTTGAAAAAAAGCAACAAGATGATGCCTGATATTTTGCAGATAACCCCAGGATCCCCTTAAATTTATTCTGTTTTTTCCACGACAATGGTGGCTTCTGTCAACAATGCAGCAATGGCGCCAATGGCGGCAAGTTGAGGAGCAATTAATACTCCCACCATGCCAAAGGTCATTGGAATTTCGATAAGTGTTTTGCCTTCCCTGTCCTTTATGATAACTTTGCGGATATTTCCTTCATGGAAGATTTCCTTGATCTTGGAAATGACTTTTTCACCTTCCACTTTAAATTCTTCTGTTCGATAATTTTCTGGCATGTCAGCCTCCAGACATTTATACGTTTTAGCTCGCCAGTAATTGCTAATAAATATGGTGGGTTTGAAACCCACTGATATTACAAAGGCAAATACTGATGTGCATGAATCTTTTTACTGCCCTATCCGATCATAAAAAATGACCAGTGTACTTCCGTACTTCCTCTGTTCAGTTTCCTCAAGATTTTTCAGACCAATTTCCTGATATTCTGTGGGGTCAATTTGAGCAATGACGGTTCCATTTGTTGTAAGCCAGTGAATATTTTCATCAAGCAATTTTAAAGCCTTGACCCACATCTCGTAATATTGCGGTGGCGCAATGTAGATGAACTCAAACTGCCTGTCGGGCTGTGCACTGAGCATACTGAATGCGTCGCCTTTTCGTATTTCAGCCTGTCTGGTAAATCCACAATGCACAATGTTTTCTTTGATCGTATCCACGGGCACTCGATTAAGATCGGAGAAACGGACAAAAGCAGCACCGCGACTCAATGCTTCAATCCCAATTGCGCCTGTTCCGCCAAATAAATCCCACCAGCTTGATTCAACCACATCACCGGCAAGAATATTGAATAACGCTTCTTTAACCCGATCCATCACAGGCCGGGTCGTGTCGCCAGGTACTGATTTTAGTTTCCTTCCTCTTGCGCTTCCAGCGATTACCCGCAGGCTCATTCCCTGCCTCCAAATAGAACACTTTTTGTAGCGGCAACAATATTTCCATGCGCAGCTGTGACAGGTACTACGCAACCTGTCCCGAGGATAAACCGCTGCCCATTAGTTTGGCGGATCGCATCTCCCGCTTCTTCCCTAACTTTTGCTTGATCCTCCAGAACAAGTGTGTCCTGTCGCAAGCCCCCACACAACGTCCCTTTAAAGAGAGTCTTTGCTTCAGCCAGGGAAGGATAAGTTTCACGATCATGCCAGTTCACGATTTGAAAATTGAATGACTGCAACAGTGGAAAAAACACATTCTTTCCATGCAGATGGAGGATGTTGCACCATAAATCATCCATTGGTTCAAGGGCTTGCTGATCGTAAGGTACGCCGAATAATTTATACTCGTTAATGTCCATTATTTTAGCCTGTGCGTGCTGAATGGCGTAGAAAACCCCATCAATGCCTATTTTCCGAGCAGCTTCTATAAAATATTTTGTGGTTTTAGCGATGGTATCCAAGCCCTTCATCACTGCTTCAGGATATTCCCGAAGGTGGGCTAGCAATGTTTCGTTGCCTGCCAGATTTTTTGCTTGTGAAAGCGGGCTGAAGATGGTTTGGATGACCGGCGTTTCCGGGGGAAGGGTTTTCTTCAATAGCTGGAGGCAAAACAACTGTCCCGCAAGAAAAGGGGAGGAGGGTTCAAGAAGAGTGAGTTTCTCCCAGTCACCTGGTGAGTTGATAACGCGTTTCGTGTAGCGACGAGAGCCCTCCGTGTCGCCCATCCATTTATCCTCCACACCCCAACCCTTTACAGCAAAGGAAGAGGCAGGCGTCACCTTGACAATGTCAAAATCGTAGGTGTTTTGAAAATGCAACGTAGATGCCGCCAGACTTCCGGGGTCTTGGTCATCAACAGGGAAATGCCGCCAAAGCGCAACCGGTGTTTGATCTGGCACTTCTCCGCTGATACATGTTTGAATTCGTTCGCGATGTGTGATCATGGGATTTTTTTTATTTCACAAAATACCGCGTTGCCACGCTTGATCTGCAGGACGATGGATGCGTCCTTAAAAGTTTTGATGTCTTCATTTGCGCGGGTGTTAACCAGCACAAAGTCATCAGTGTGTATATTACCAAATTCGGCGCGGTAATCGCGGATCATGATGGTTCCATTTGCATAATATTCTGCAATATACGGCTCGCGTTTAATAAAGAGTTGCGCGTTTGGCACATCAAATTGTTCAATGGCTTCCTTGTAACAAGTAAGCCAGTAATCGGTTTCATATCTCCGGAATGCGCCGCTGGTGCCGCCAATATATGAATTGTAATACGTATATTCGTAAGGGTGCAAATGAAAGATACTAAAAATTCCAGGTGCAAGGATAAGGACAGTCAGAATGCCAAACGCCCAGTTGGATTTGGTAAATTTATATGCTTTTTCAATGGCAGACCCTGCTAGGATGAAAAGAGGCGGGAGCATGAAAAGGAAGTGACGATATCCGTCATACATTGGTGGTTTGCGGAGGACGACATAGGCGAAAGGTATAAAAAACCAAAGGAGTAGTAAAAATTCGTCTTTAAACTGAGACAATTTTATTTTGCTGACAGCTATTAATTTATTCGAATAGGAAACAAGGATGCCAATTATAAAGAGCGGCAAAACAGGCTCTGTCAAAGTAAGACTTATTAAAATGGGAAGGTAGCGGCGTGGAAGTTCATCAGCTCGGAGAAGTTGACCATTGAAAAGAACATGCAGCTGTGTCGGGTTGTCGGACATGAAACCAAATGCTTCAATGAAGTTATGCAGTGGATCCGTCCAAAGGTAAGGCCAGGTGATGAAGGCAACAAGGAAAGCGAAAGCGGCATAGATTGAAAGGGTTTTAATTAGCGTGGAAGTTTTGAATTTCCCGAGGGCGTAAAAAAACACAAGTACCCCAGCCAGTGGACCCAGCACGCGAATTGAGGTGGCAACGCCGAGAAAGAAGGAAGCTAAGCCAATTGATTTCCAAACACCCCCGGGTCCTTCTTCCGTATCATCAACCATCATTAAACCAAAATAAATTGCGCCGAGGAAGAACACCAGAAAGGGGGGGTCTTTGGGGTTGATAAAAGCGTGTCCCCATAGGAGGGGCTGCCATGCAAATAATGCAGCAGAAATGAGAGCTGCAGAAGTGCTTATTGTGCGTTTTGCGAGGCAGTATAGAAAATAGACGCCAAGCTGAAAAGTGAGGAAGTTGACCAGATGCCATGCAGAGGCATTGTCTGCGCCGAGTATCTCAATGATTGAGACAACAGGATGTGCAAGGATAATATAGGCAGGTCCGCGATTGGCGTGGTCTGTTTCGCTGGAGCCATAGGCATTATCGAGATTGAAATTTCCGCTGATCCATTCTTTCGGCGAGTAGGCATAGCCGAGGGCGTTTGCATAATCGTAAAAAAGCGGCTCATCCCATGACAAGCCGTAATTGTTAAAGGTAAAAATGCCAGCCATAAGGTTGATGATTAACAATATGAGAATAGGATGTTGGCGGATATGTTTCATGATTGGTAATTCTTTGTCCTTCGAAGCTATATCTTTTCTCTCCCAAGGTGGAAGGACGTTCTTATTTTTGTGCCAGACGATGAGCTTGCCGTTTTTTTGCCTGTTCCATGCGTTGTTTTTCTTCATCTGTTTCAATGATCAATGCAGGAATAGGTGTTGGTCGTCCATCGTCATCTAACCCTACGAAAACGAGGTATGCAGTATTGGTATGTGTGCGCGTACCGGTGATGGGGTTTTCTGCGACGACTTGCACCTCAGCTTCAATGGAAGTGTTTCCTGTGAAAGTAACTTCTGCATTCAAAATAACGAGATCGCCTATCTTGATTGGTTCACGAAAGACTAATGAGTCAACTGCGACTGTGACAACTCGTTTTTGGGTATGGCGCATACAGGCAAGAGCTCCTGCTTCATCTACAAGCTTCATGATCCACCCCCCGTGGACATGCCCTAGGTTGTTGGCGTGTTCGGGTTGCATTAATTGCGCGATACTAATATGTGAAGCGCGGGCGGTTTTGGGTTTTGGAGAATTTTTCATTAATCTATGTCCTCTCGGTTTTCACCAGTGTCGAGGGTATGAAGAAGCCAAGGTGCTTCGAGTAATACGTCAACCATTGAATGACTTAATTCTGACATCATCGGAGGCAGTGGGATAGTAGCAGGAGGGTACATTTTTGTTGGTGGTGGAGGTGGTGTCAGGCGAGGAAGGAGCGTGGATGTTGACCGTTTTCTGATAATTCTCCGGTCATCAGTCAGCAACCCGACAAATTCACCCAATACCGAATAAACCTCCCGTTTGGATGTCACAAATCCAATCCATTCCCCTGTACGATTGAACAGGTACGGATAGAACAAAAAAGCGTCCGCGTCCCCGCTGGTAGAGTAGAGAGGAATAAGCCGGGGCTGGGTACTACTCATGTCCGAATCTCTTGATGGTGGTCGATATCATTGTAAGTCCAATACCTGTTGACAAAAAAATTCCACAACATTATGATACCGACGGCTGCTGCAAGGGTCAGGTTTTTTGCGTAAAATTCTGCACTGGCATGGGTGATTTGGAGCAGCCTCTCGAAAAAACGGAGCATGGGTGGTTCGACATAGTGCAGAATGGGTATGCGGATAGCCACACCAGCCGTGTTTACAAGGAAGAACATCCCCATTTGATTCAAGAGGGGACGAGAGCGCGATTCAGGATATGTCCAATATCGATTCCAGACGAAATTGCTGATCACTGCGCAGATAAACGAAGTTGTACCCGCATAAACCAGCGAAACATTAGTGAAGTGCGATAGCAGGTTCATTACGCCAAAGTCAATTACTGCACCAAGCGTACCCACCAGCGCAAATTTCGCGAAACGATGGCGTTCCTTAGTATTGCTCAGGATCATGCAATTCCCAACTTTTGTTTGAAATATGGAATACTGCGGCAGAGTCCCTCTTCGAGATCTATTTTGGGTTCCCAATTTAGTATGTTTTTTGCCCGGGTAATGTCAGGCCTGCGGCGCTGAGGGTCCCGTGCACTTCGTGCATCCACAAAGATAATGCCCGCCCGATTCCCGGTGACCTTGTTTATGGTCTCAGCAAATTGGAGGATGGTCATTTCATTTGGATTGCCAACATTAATTGGGTAATGCTCATCGGAGTAAAGCAGTTTTATGATGCCGTCCACGAGATCGTCCACAAAGCAGAAGGACCGGGTTTGTGATCCATCGCCGAAGACCGTCAGCGGCTGTCCAAGCAAAGCCTGCTTGATCATGTTTGGCAGGGCTCTCCCGTCCTCCAGGTCAAGGCGAGGGCCGTAGGTGTTGAAAATTCGTACTATGCTTGTGTTTACGTTGTGAAATCGATGATATGCCATGGTTAGCGATTCTGCAAACCGCTTCGCCTCGTCATAAACGGCGCGTGTTCCAATCGGATCTACATTACCCGGGTAACTCTCTTCCTGTGGATGAACTTCGGGATCTCCGTAAATTTCGCTGGTGGAAGCAAGTAAAAATTTTGCGTTTTGCACGCGTGCGAGACCAAGGCAATTATGTGTTCCAAGCGCCCCAGCTTTCATTGTTTGGATTGGCAGATTGAAATAACCCGATTTTGACTGCGGATTCGGGCTGGCAGGTGAAGCAAAGTGAAGAATGGCATCCACTTTGCCTGGGACAAAAATATAATTTGACACATCGCGTTTATAAAAAGAAAACTTTTCGTTACTTGCGAGGTGTGCAATATTGTCTGGATTGCCTGTGACAAAATTATCCATACCGATGATCTCATGCCCATCGGCCAGCAAATGGTCACTAAGATGTGAACCGAGAAATCCTGCTGCGCCTGTAATAACTATTCTCATTATTCTTTTCCTTATCTATTAATTTTTTAAGACATTTAAGATTATAAAAACCTTAGAAATCTCATATTTATTATTTCCAATCAATGGCATTGATCAATCCGTCACCTGTGACTTGATAGGCTTTCCCATTTCCACTGTCCACCAGCCAGAGGTTACGTTGGTGAATGATGGCAATGAATCCCCCTGATTGACCCTCGAGCGGATTGGGAGCCCAGACGGGAGTCTGTGGTTCAATGCCATTCTCATCCAAAGGCGGGAAGATGGCTCTGTTGTTTGAGCCGTCCCGGTCCATGACCATCAAACGGTAGCGGCTTGTTTCGCTCTGTTCGATGAAGATTGATTGCAAATATGCAACATGGTAGTTTTGTCCCTTGCCATCCCACTTTGCAGGTGACGCAGTGGGATATGAGAACATACCTGTTGAGTCAATCATGGTTACAGTCGAGGTATTGTTAAAAGAAACAGCAGAGAGATCGAAGAAAGGAGATTCTTCGCCGGTAATAGGTGCTGGCGCGGGGGCATGCGTAACATAATACAGGGTCTTTCCATCTGTGCCCCAAGTGATGGGGGGAATCCATGCCCAGTCGCTATGAGTGTTAAGCGGAGTGATATTTAGCAGTGGTTTGAGGTAGCCACCGTCTTGGTCAACTAACCCAATCCCGTCAGGGCGTGAATAAGCCAGCTTGCCGTCTCCGGAGTATGAGAAGGACATTCCCCACCAGCCATAAACGCCACCACTGTTGGGTTCCAGCATCTTGCGCGGACTTCCACCTGTGAGGCTGACGCGGTACAGGTCGTTATTTGCCTGCCAGCCGGGGGCGGTGCTGCGCGGCTCAACCGTAGAATAAGCAACGGAATTTGTGCCGGGAATCCACTCCGCAAAATGGATCACATTATAGGCTTGCAGCCAGATAGGTTTGGGCTCCAGGTTTCTTACACGCGCCACCCATAAGGTGTTGATCTCTTCTGCTGCGGGCTTTTTGGATTTTCGAGTAAAGATCAAATATTCGCCATTGGGTGATAGTTTGAAGATGCGCCCGTCAAGGTCTCCGGTACTGACAACAATGCGACGATTGGCAGTGGAGCCTTCCATGATCCAGGCGTTTCCACCAGCAAGGTAGGCTATCGTGCCGGGGGTGTTTAAAGGAGTGAATGAAGATTGTGCGCCAACCATTACGATCTCAGGCAAAGAATCATTAATAATGACAGTTTTAACTCTTGACTTGCTGATCTCGTATTTGTCTTCGAGAATTCTGCGATAAGTTACTTCCTCTAATCCATTAACGCCGGCTTGAACAAGTCTTGTCTCGCCCTCAGGAAGGGTTTCATTACGCAAGATCTGACGTTCAAATGGAATGACAAGCTGTTCTGTTTCAAATAACTCCTGAACTCTTATCAGGTTGATTGTGTCGCCGTTTTTGAGTACAGTATAAAGTGGTGGTTCAGATCGATCCAAATTTCCAGGGACAATACCCGCAGATTGAAATGCCTGCGTCACAGTGCTTCCAGCAGCAATGCTTACCTCCTGTGTAGCACCATCGGTTGTGATGGTTACCATGATTTTCTCGCCTGCTTGTGGAGAGCGGCAGGAAATTATGAACCATGAGCAGGACAATAATATAATTAGGAGGATTGGGTGGATGCGAGGCGAGTTAAGCAACATGTCGGGTATAATATCCAGCTGTTATTTAATTCGGCCGGACATCGTCATGATACCATCAGCAATTTCGACAGATTCGAGCCGGAAACCTAACGCAACAGGGCCTAGTGATCCGGTGAATGTTTCGTCGATTATTGTGCCAATGGCATTATTCAGACCTTCAGGTGCGGGGAAGGGACCAAAATCTGCTGCAGCAATTTCGATTTTCGGCATGCCGGTTGTAGGATCAATGTTGACGTTCATGGAGATGAGCATATTTGCGGCAAACATACCGCGATTAATTTTTCCGTACATCCTCATTTGGCCATCGCGCAGAAAAATCTGCGGCTCCGTAAATGGAGGGTTGGATTTCTCCTGCATCTTTAGTGCAATATATGATGTGAGTTGGCTTTCGGTAATTTGAAATGTGACTACGCCGGTTTCAGCACCTGCAATCATGGCTTGCTCAACTTGTGTTTGCAAGGATTGAACTTCCTCTTCCGAAACCGGGACGGCCCGCATTGCGTACTCTGGTCCCCCGACAAAGATCGTACAAGCCAGTGAATTAAGCAACAGTATGAGAAGAAGAAAAGTAAGCAAATATTTTTTGATTTTCATGTTTTTATTCATTTTTTGAAGAATGTATCCAGTGGAGCAATTATAGCATGAGCGACTCACAATCTACTTCAACCATGGTTCCTCTTGCGGAATTATCACTTGCGGCAAAAATCGAGGCAATGTTATTTGTTTCTGCCGAGCCTGTACCTGTAGCCCAACTCTCTCAAGCATTGGATATCACTGCTTCTGTCGTCGAGCGCGGGCTTAAAGAACTGGACGAACTGCTCTCGGTACGCGGTTTGCGTTTGCAACGAAACGCAGGACGTGTTCAGTTAACCACTGCACCCGAGCTGGCTCCACTCGTTGAGCTCTTCCTTGGTCTTGAAGCAACCACACACCTGAGTCGTGCTGCTCTGGAAACACTGGCAATTATTGCCTACCAGCAGCCCTGCACCCGTCCACACGTAGATTCCATCCGCGGTGTTAATAGCGATGGCATGCTGAAGAGTTTATTAAGCAAAGGGCTTATTCAAGAATCGGGACGAACTGATGGTCCTGGACGTCCGATTTTATATTCCACCACGCCGGAATTTTTGCAGCATTTTGGCCTGGGTTCGATCGTTGAGTTGCCGCCGCTTGCCGTGACAGCGGAACCAGATAACGAACATAGTGTGTTATTGAAAGGATAATTGACCTTATGCAGGAACGATTACAAAAACTTCTTGCCCAAGCGGGATATGGATCCCGTCGTGCATGCGAGGAATTTATCGTCGCGGGGCGTGTACGCGTTAACGGACAGATTGCCGTTCTTGGTCAAAAAGCTGATCTTGCTGTTGATAATGTCACGATGGATGGCAAGCCCTTACCCAGGGCAGAGACCTTGACTTATATCGCCCTTTATAAGCCGCGCAATGTACTCTCTGCGGCTGAGGGACATGATGATCGTCAGACTGTTCGTGACCTGATCCCCATCGATGGACATTTATATCCTGTTGGACGGCTTGATTGGGATTCTGAGGGGTTGATCCTCATGACCAATGATGGTGAGTTGACGAATAAATTAACCCACCCGCGCTTTGGTCACGAAAAGGAATACCGCGTACTGGTTGCACGCAAACCCGATGAAAAACAATTTGAGGCATGGCGACGTGGTGTGGTACTGGATGACGGTGATAAAACCGCGCCTGCTGAAGTCAATTTTCTGTCCACCTCTGGCAAAGGGGCGTGGATCCGTGTGGTAATGGGTGAAGGCAAGAAACGCCAGATCCGCGAAGTTGGGAGATTGCTCGGTTTGCCTGTTGTGAAGATCATTCGCCTGCGAATTGGCACATTAAAGCTTGGAAGCCTTAAGCCACGTCAATGGCGGTATTTAACTGCAGATGAAATTGCTGAATTGAAGGGGAAGGAGAAGGCACCAAAGCCCGTGGTTAAATATTCACGTAGACCCGCGCAGAAACCAGTGTCAAAAGATAAACCGAAAAGACCGATTTCCAATAGAGACGGAAAGCCTTCGAAAAAAGCACATTATTAATAAAATAACGCTGACCCAAAAAGTCAGCGTTATTTTATTCGTCTGTTATCTTATATCAAGGAATTTCTTTACGACGGTGTCCAAAACCTTTTTTACATCGTCTTTTTTAAGCCCTGCAATTTTGAAGGTGACCATTTTCGTACTCGTGTCTGGTCCAGAGAACATACCGAATGCTATGAAGTTGCCACCTGCATCGGTGATGGCTTTTGAAATCTTCACAAGTTGACCTGGTTTATCTTCCACGAGAGCACTGACGCGTACGCCTTTTTCGCGTGCACCCATCAACTCAAGGAATACCTTGAACAGGTCTGTTTCTGTGATCATCCCAACAATTTTGCCTTCACGAGTAACTGGCATTCCACCAATTTTTGAATCAACCATGAGGCGCGCAGCTTCTTCAATTGGGGTGTCTACACCTATGGATTTTACTTTTTTACTCATGACCTGTCTTACGGTCACTTTGCTCATCAAGTAGTTCATCTCCCAGACGCTTAATGTGGTTGCCCGGGATGGCGAGGCATTTAGCAGATCGTTTTCTGTTACGATGCCTAACAGTTTTCCGTCTTTGATAACTGGTGCTCGGCGGATGTGTTCCTTTTTGAACATTGCCAGGGCATCATGGACGGGTGTTTCTGGTGCAACTGAAATAACGGGGTGGGACATTCTTTCGCCTACAAACATTTTTGCCTCCAAATATGTTGTGTTTAGAAGTAATTTTGGTAATTCGCTATGGGTACATTATACGTGTAATTTGTAAAAAAGAAGTCATAAAATTTGAGAGGATATGCGGGATTTTATTTCGTGAAATTAAGAATCACTCGCGCCATGTGTTTTGCATGCTGAAGGTATAAATCGATCCGGATGTTTTCATTAGGGGCGTGGGCTTTTGTGTCAGGATAACCGTGTCCCATTGTTGCGACGGGCAAGCCAAGGTCATGTACAAACGGATAATTGGGTCCAGATCCGCCAATCATTGGGGTAATTTCCATCGGTTTTCCATAAACTTCTGTCGAGGTATCAACAACTATTTTGATAAATGGGTCGTCTGGATCGGTGCGGGCGGCAGGTTCGCCTCCCCAATAATGTATTTTAACATCATCAAAACCTTGCTCATCGAGATGGGCGCGGAGTTTTTTGAGGATGTCGTCAGGTTTCTGATTTGGAACGAGGCGAAAATCCACCTTTGCAGATGCACTCGCCGGCTGTACGGTTTTTTGCCCTACTCCCTGGTATCCGCTTGTTAACCCGCAGATGGTGCAAGTTGGAGTGAAGACCTCTTCAATCTTGAGTTCGGTGCCACCAGTTAGCCCTTTGATAAACCTGCTTGCGCCGTATCGCTTCTTGTATTCATCGGCAAAATCAGGGAGTTCATCCATTAATTCACGGTCCCGGGCGGATGGAGGAACTACTTCATCGTAAAAGCCGGGGATAAGGATATGTTCATCGACTCCCTTCAGACTGTTCAATGCCCAGGTCAGTCTCCACGCTGCATTGGGCAATATGCTGCCGCCCAATCCTGAGTGAACGTCAGTGCCAAGTGATTCCACTTCTAGTTCAACATAACAAATACCGCGCAATCCAAGATATTGCATGGGTATATCCCGGTGGTCCACACCGCCGAATTCCCAAATGCAAGCGTCGGATTTAAGTTTATCCAGGTTATTGGAAATAAATTCGTGTAGATGTTCACTTGAGGTTTCCTCCTCTCCTTCGATGATGAACTTTATATTACAGGGAAGTTCACCTTCTGTGCTGAGGATCGAATCGATGGCAAATAACCGCGCCGTGAGGTGGCTCTTATCATCACTGACCCCACGCCCATACATCTTTCCCGCGCGAATTTCCGGCTCAAAGGGTGGGGATTCCCATAACTCCAATGGCTCTGGCGGCTGGACATCGTAGTGATTGTAGATGAGCAGGGTCTTATCGCCTTTACCTTTTCTCTCCCCATATACCACCGGCGCACCATCAGTCACCATAACTTCTGTGTTGAAGCCGCGCTTTTCCAGCATATCTTTCACAAGTTGGGCACACTCCTTCAATCCCAGGTTTTGTGCGCTAATGCTTGGTTGTGCTACGTAAGTTGATAGCTCTGAAAGACTTTGGACAAGATTTTTCTCGAGGTAGGAATCATATTTTTTATAGTCGCTCATTTCCTCTCCGTTCACAAGAAAATGCCCCGATGACCTTTGGAAACCAATTTAGATGGGTCGATGCCTCAAGGGGGGGGCATCAGGAGTTTATTTAATTACTCCTGTTATCCAATCTATGGAATATGCACCCGCAAAAGCGAATAACGCCATCTTCAATATTTGCCCCACCCAGCAGAATAGCAGAAATTTCCAGATTGGAATTTTGGCAACGCCCGCAGCGATCCCTGCGAGGTCAAAAAAAGGATTTGGAATCGCAGAGAGAACCAGGATTGTCCAAGCACCGTATTTTTCAACCCAGGGTAAAACGCGATTGTATGTCTGTGTATTTTCGACGATCGCCTGGCCGCTGAAGCCTGCCATGTAACCTGAAAGTTCCCCTATTGCACCTCCCGTCCCAGCGGCAAGAGCAACAAAAATAGGGTTGAAAATATCACCCATGGCAAACACCACCGCTACTCCTGGCGCTGGGATGATGACGGTGGCATTTGCCATCAACATTACGAGGAATATACCGGGATAACCGTACGCCGCAAAATCATCCACTCTCTGACGGATACTATAGATATAGACAGTAATCCCAATTACGATGGCAAGAACAAGGATGCGTAAAAAGGCAAAGCCAATCCCGGATTTCTTAAGATCCTGAATTGGCTTTGTTTCAGCGTTTGGGGAAAATTCCTTCCTCGATTTAGACTTCTTCGATGGTGACACGGATGATCTTTACTGCCGGGGCTTTGAAATTACCAGGGTCACGTTCCGGGATGGACATTAACACATCCAACCCTTCCACAACTTGACCAAAAACTGTGTGTTTGCCATTCAGGTGCGGCGTGGGACCGTGGGTAATGAAAAATTGAGAGCCATTTGTGCCGGGACCAGCATTTGCCATTGAGAGGATGCCCTGCTTATCGTGCTTCAAACTTGGGTGAAATTCATCCCCGAATTTGTAGCCAGGTCCACCCCTGCCTGTGCCGGTCGGGTCACCACCCTGCACCATGAAGTCAGAAATTACTCGATGGAAGATGACGTTCTCATAAAATCCTTCGCGTGAGAGGAAAACGAAATTATTAACAGTAGTCGGAGTCTTATCCGCGAATAATTCAATGACCATTATTCCTTTGTCGGTTTCCATGTGAGCTCTGTATTTCTTCATTGGGTCTATCTGCATTACGGGTGGGGTCATCCATTGTTTTGCCATTCAAAAATCTCCTTTTTCACTTTAATAATGTTTCAATTCTTGCTACAACCATATCCAAAGCGGCGATGTTATGTCCGCCTTCGGGGATAATTACATCTGCATATCTTTTGGATGGTTCGACGAATTCGAGGTGCATCGGGCGTACAGTCGCCTGGTATTGTTTGATGACCGATTCGGTCGTGCGGCTGCGCTCGGTAATATCACGATGCAATCTGCGAATAAATCTTACGTCAGAATCAGTGTCAACAAAAATCTTTACGTCGAATAATTTTCGTAATTCCGGTTCGGCAAAGATCAAAATTCCCTCGACCAAAACGACGCCACGCGGTGTAACACTGAATGTCTGGGTGGTGCGGCTGTGAGTGGCGAAATCATAGATGGGAACTTCAACGGGCTGATGATCACGCAAAGCTATGACATGTTTGATCAGTAACTCTGTCTCGAGGGAATGTGGATGGTCGAAATTAACCTCCATCCGCAATGTGGGAGGAAGTCCGCTCAGATCCTTGTAATAAGAGTCGTGTTGGAGATATGCAATTCTATCCGCCCCAACACGATTGAGAATTTCCTGGGCAACGGTAGTCTTGCCTGAACCTGATCCGCCGGCGATGCCGATGACCAATGGGGTTGTGTGACTCATGTTTCTAATTATAGCAAACAAAACGGCTCTAAATGCATCCGGGGGCGGTTTTGGGAATCTGCTTGGGAATGCTTAAGGAAAGGGGAGCCTCAGAGATGATTTGTTACGGATTGTGGATTACTTCCAACGCCAAGCAATTTAGCACGCCTTGGCTTGGTATTTTTCAGATATCGTCTTTTTTATTTGCGGCTAGATATCAGTTACCACTGCTCTCGATTTCCATGTTTGTCATTTGTGTGTATATGATGCAAGGTGGGTTGATATCTGGAAAACGGGATTGAAAATCCTTTTCCCGGGTTGTGTTCATGGAATTACCATCTGGCATGATGTTCTTCCGCAAAACCGATCAGCTCTTTGATTTGAACCTTTTCACCATTGTCTGCTATTGCAAACCCGTTGTACCGTCCAAATACCTGATGGACTTCACTGGTGATAATGGCAAGGTTTGTGGCGGCTGTACGGTCTTTAAATGGAGTGAAAATAAGGCCGAGGCGCCCTTCTGTATCGCTGAACTTCCATGGCTTTAGGTAATCACAAGAGGAATAATCAAACTTGACCAGGCCTAGCTTGTTGATGTGGTTATTCAGGATGAGGGCGTTTTCACCTGCTTTCGAAAGATCGCCAAATCCACAGCCTAAGTTTAGTCCAATGCTACGCCCATCGGGTTGGAAGCCTGATGCGCTTGCCCAATTCCAAAATGATTGATATTCCCAGACGCCGCGTCCCCAATCCAGTGAGCCTAGGCAGGTGGCAGCATCGAGGGTCTCGGTCAGATCACCATATTTAATAAATCCACTGGCAGGTAGACAGTTGATCTTTCGGTTATAGTAGAAGCGTTTCTGTCCGATGGGGATGACAATGTTCATCGACTCGTAACCGGGTGGTGTTTGCAGATCAATCTCTGCATGAATTCCACGCTTGTCATGGAAAGCATCCCAAGAGATGGATAAATGTCGATGATCGGGGAATAGGCTGAAATCCAATTTGAGGCGTTTGTCTGCAAAGTGACTGTCCCCCTCGTTTGAGTTACGTGGTAGATCCGCTCCTTTTCCAAATGGAACGATTAGTCCTTCCTCATGGAGTTCTCCAGTTTTAAAATCCATTGTGTAAACGAAAAGGTTGCCCGCATAGCCGAGGTCCGCGATCGTAGCGGAAAAGAATCGATTGGGGCTGAACACAGCATAATAGTCCCAACGTTTTATGCGAAAACGCTGTAGAGGTTTGAGGGAGTAGAAATCTGCGAGTTCGAGATTACAGTCAAGGATGGGCTGGCGTGCCCATCCGATCTGGGCAGGTTTGCCATCAGTTCGAAGCAATGGACCCGGTTGAGTAAGTTCTGTTTGCATGTTCTCTCTAAAGGAAATTATTTTTTATGCTAAGAGTTGAAGTATTACTTCAGAGTGCCATTCTGTAAATTTCTTTGCATAGGTTTGTGTTGAGGACACATATTGAATCGTTTGTATAGGTGGGGCCTCTTCATATATTATAACGCGCTGGCATCCAGCACGGTTCTACGCTGGATTTGTGATGTTTAGATATGTGTATTATTTGCTTGACTTTAATTAATGGGCGGAGTAAACTTTTCTCTACCTACCGTTCGGTAGGGAAGGAGACTTGATGACTAGGGACGATATTCTCGATGCCGCTGCGCAGGTATTTCGCCGGAAGGGATTTCATGGCGCGTCCATGTCTGCGATTGCAGAGGCGGTGGATTTACAGAAGGCAAGCCTTTATCATCACGTCACGTCCAAACAAGAAATTTTGCTGGAACTTCTGGATCGTGCCCTCGGCCTATTGACCGAACACATCGCAGGCATAGCCGCTCAAGCTATGCCCGCTGACGAAAAACTGCGTCAGATGATGCAAGCATATCTGATCGCCCTGGCGGACAACTCTGATCTCTCATCTGTTCTGCTGTTTGAGCACCGTTCCCTTGATAAAAAATCGCATGCCAGGCATGTTCCCCAGCGGGATGCGTTTGAAAGATTATGGCGGAATGTAATAGATGAAGGTGTGACCGCGGGAATATTTACCTGTTCCGATTCAGGTGTAGCCATTCGCGCCTTGATGGGGATGATGAACTGGACGTTAACCTGGTATCGTCCGGAAGGAGATAAATCCATAGAAAAAATTGCAGATGAATATGCCGACCTGATGTTTCATGGCCTATTGAAATAATTTCCGTCTTGAACGGGGTCGAAGGTGATTTATAAGAATTGAGAGCTGTCACTTCAACATTATTTAGGACGCCTTGATCGATAAAGGAGAGTAAAAAATGTATTCGTTTGAGCCAAATGAAGAGCAAAAAATGTTGGTGGATGCGATCGGGAAATATGCGCAGAATGATTTGCGTTTGGCTGCTCATGACGCGGAGGAGAGTTGCATGCTGCCAAAGAAACTAATAAGTAAGGGATGGGAAATTGGGTTACTACAAGCCTCCATCCCTGAAGCCTACAGCGGGTTTGGTGATCGTTCTGCTGTTACAGGTGTGTTGGCAGTGGAGGAGTTGGCATTTGGCGACCTTGCTGGAATGCTGGCATTGATGACCCCGTCTCTGTTCGCAACTCCAATATTGTTGGCCGGTAGCGAAGAACAGAAAAAGGAATTCCTGCCTAAAGTGATCGAGGGAGATTGGGCGCCGTATACAGCTGCGTTAATTGAATACGCATATGATTTTGATGCGAATGACCTTCTCACCACAGCTATTGTCGAAGGTGGTGATTACATTATTAGTGGAGAAAAGGCCTTTGTCCCCTATGCAAAAGATGCCGAAGCCATACTTGTTTACGCGAATTTTGAAGGAAGTACTCAGGGTTTCATCGTTCCCAAAGACGCAGCAGGATTATCTGTTTCAGATGACCGTGAGAAGTTAATGAGTTTGAATGCATTACCACTGTATCGAGTCAAGTTGGATTGTGTAAAAGTGCCTGTGTCGAATCGCCTCGGTGGAGAGGGAGGTCATGACTTCGATTTTATCCTGGCTTCGTTGAGAATTGCCTCTGCAGCAGCAGCGGTTGGTGTGGCTAAAGCGTCTTTTGAATATTCCATGAATTACGCCAAAGACCGCGATGTATTTGGTGTCAAAGTCGCGCAAAAGCAAGCGATTGCCTTCATGCTTGCAGAAATGGCTACAGAAATAGAGGCCATCCGCCTGCTTACCTGGGAAGCCGCATGGAAATTAGATACAGGGAAGGAAGGCGCTATAAAAGATGCTTTTCTCGCTGTTACAGGCGCGGCCGATATGGTGATGATGGTTACTGATCGCGGGGTACAAATCCTTGGCGGACATGGTTATATCCGCGAGCATCCCGTGGAGATGTGGATGCGAAACGGGCGCGGCTTTGCCATGCTGACTGGACTCGCCATCGTTTAGGTTTTCCGATTAATGAACACCCCATTTCCTGAATTATTGTGTTTCCTGTAATGCGTAAAGAGTAATCAATTGGAGGAATAATGTCCATCGAATTTGAAACGCCAAAACCAATCGCACAAATCCAATTTGTGCTAAAGACAGTTGCAGAAAATATGATGCGCTCACAGTCACGCGCTTTTGACGAAAACGAACACGAAATCCCCTTCAGTTATATTGAATTCATGCATACCGCAATGCGTTCCATGGGTGGCGGGAGCCTTGCTCCAAAAGAGGAAAAGCAAAAAGAAGGCGGTGAGCTAAAAGAAAAACGTCCACCTATTGCCTATCAATCTCTGGCGGCCCAAATCGAGATGCTTTCCTGGGGTGATGTTGGTTTCTACCTCGTAACCCCTGGCGGCGGACTGGGGGCGGCGGCTGTTCAATCAGCTGGATCGGCTGAGCAACGTGCAAAATTCCTTGCGCGCTTTGCAGAGGAAAAACCTACTTTTGCTGCCATGTGCATGACCGAAGCAGGAGCAGGCTCAGACACGTCTGCAATCCGAACCCGTGCTGTGTTGGATGAAGCGACAAAAGAATGGGTCATTAATGGTGAGAAGATTTTTGTTACAGGTGGTGATAAATCATTTAAGGAATACGAACAATTTGGCAAAGGCTTTGTTGTAGTGTGGGCAAGCATTGATCCGACCGCAGGACGTTCCGGGATGCGAGCTTTTGTAGTAGAGGCGGGCACAAAGGGGGTAAGCGTTACAAAACTTGAACATAAACTCGGTATCCGCGCAAGTGATACTGCCTCGATTGTACTTGTCGATGCACGTGTACCCTATGATAATATCCTTGGCAGTCCAACAGTTGAAAAGACCACTACCGGGTTTAAGGGCGCCATGGCAACATTCGATGCCACACGCCCTCTTGTTGCCGCGTCCGGTATTGGCGTGGCTCGCGCTGCTGTCGAATATGTCAAAGAGCAGTTAGCTGAAAAGGGAGTCGAAATCAGATATGGTTTGCCTCGCCAAAAAATGACCTCGATTGAGCGGGACGTGATCGAGATGGAGATCCAACTCCGCTCGGCCTGGTTGATGGTACTCAAGGCGGTGTGGATGGCTGATAACAAAAAGCCAAATGCACTTGAGTCTTCGATGAGCAAAGTCAAGTCTGGTGATGTGGTGACGAAAATTACACAGAAGGCTGTCGAGATCATGGGGCCACTGGGCTATAGCCGCGAATTTTTACTGGAGAAGTGGTTTCGTGATGCCAAAATCACTGATATTTATGAAGGCACAGGACAGATTAACCGCCTTGTGGTAGCAAGGCAAATTTTGGGGTATAGCGGGAAGGAGTTAAGGTAGTACCGTGATAATTATGGGATACAGAGGTTGATGCTGTAATTCCTTATTGACCTGTATCTGAATTGGCATAAAGGAGAAACCAATGCAATATCATATTCATAAGGCAGTCGTCATCGGCTCTGGCACAATGGGCGCAGCGATTGCGGCGCATTTGGCGAATGCTGGCATACCTGTTACACTGCTCGATATAGCTTCAAAAGAGTCAGACGAAAAAAATAAGATCGTTATGGAAGGCTGGGATCGCTGTTTGAAAGCCAGGCCTGCAAATTTGATGTCTTCCGAATCTAAAACCCTCGTCAGGCTTGGAAATCTTGAGGATGATTTTGAGGTAATCGCAGAAGCAGATTGGATCTGTGAAGCTGTTATTGAGAACTTGAAAATTAAAATAGACTTGATGACCAGAATTGATGAAGTCCGAAAGTCGACTGCGATCGTGTCCACCAATACATCGGGCATTCCTGTCAAAGACATTGCAGAAGGACGTTCGAGGGGATTTAAACAGCATTTTCTCGGCACACATTTTTTCAATCCGCCGCGCTATTTGAAACTACTGGAAATCATTCCCACCGCAGATACCTCTAGTGAAGTGATTGAGTTCTTTGTCCGTTTTGGCGAGTTCGATTTGGGAAAGGGTGTGGTGATTTGCAAGGACACGCCAAATTTTATCGGAAATCGTGTTGCATTTGGAACCGGAGCGTTTGCATTGGATTTCATCCTCAATAATGGTTACACCGTGGATGAAGTTGATTCACTCACTGGACCTTTGATGGGACGCCCCAAGACAGCAACATTCAGGCTGATCGATTTGGTCGGTGTGGATGTGTGGGATCATGTGGGAAAGAATCTTGCTCCGTTAATTAAACACGATAAACTTGGACAGAAGTATCTCGCTGCTGAAAAGCCGCAGAAATTGATGGATATTCTGCTCGAACGTAAGTGGCTTGGTAATAAGACCAAGGTTGGTTTTTACAAGGAATCACAAGGTGCGGACGGCAAGAAGGAATTTCACATATTGGATTTAAATGCACTGGAACATATTCCTGCTGGCAAGCCGCGTTTCGATTCTGTTAAAGTCGCTAAAGATGTTGAAGGTTTAGGCGAAAGGCTCAGGGTCTTGTTAGGCACAGATGATAAGGGCTCGAGGCTGGTGAAAGCATTAACCTATCAAAGCTTCCAATATGTATCCACCATCATCCCTGAAGTAGCGGATACTGTCAAACCGATTGACGATGCCATCCGCTTGGGTTTTATGCACGAGGCAGGGCCTTTCGAAATTTGGGACATGCTTGGCGTGAAGGAATCGGTCAAGCAAATGAAAAAAGAGGGATACGCACCGGCCAGGTGGGTCGAGGAAATGCTGAAAAATGGGATCGAGACCTTTTACCAATATAAAGGTGCAAATAAGATCGGTTTATACAATGTTGCAAAGAAAAAATATGTTAAGTTTAGGAAGTCGGAAGGGTTCGTTTTTCTAAAAGATTTCCGCAGCTCAAAGAAGGAAATAGCCGGCAATGCAGGTGCGTCTCTTTTTGATGTCGGCAATGGTGTTGCACTGGTTGAATTCCATACCAAGATGAACGCGCTGGATGACGATATTTTTAACATTACGACCGAAGCGCTTGATCGCGTTGAGAAGGATTTTGATGGATTGGTGATTGGCAGCGAGGGTGATAACTTTAGTGCAGGTGCAAATCTTTTCATGGTGGTGGTTGCTGCCCAGCAAGGTATGTGGGATACGCTGGATGGCGCGATTCGTAAATTGCAGGGAATGAACATGCGGATGCGATATTTCCCCAAACCAGTTGTTGTTGCTCCCGCGGGATTGGCTATCGGCGGAGGCTGTGAAGTTACAATGCACGCCTCGCGTATTGTGGCAGCTGCTGAGACTTATCTTGGTTTGGTTGAACTTGGTGCAGGGGTCATCCCTGCCGGCGCGGGCACAAAGGAATATATGCGTCGCATTGTTAACCCCTCCATGCGAACAGATATGGCTGATGTATTTCCAAGCTTGCAGCGCGCTTTTCTCCAGATCGGTCAGGCAAAGGTTGCCACTTCAGCTGCCGAAGCGCGGAGTATGGGTATTCTTGGTCCGCAAGATCGTATTGTGGTTAACCGTGACCATCTGTTGACTGAAGCAAAGCGCGAAGTCTTGCACATGTCGGCATCTGGATATAAACCGCCAGCACCTGAATTGATCTATGCCGCAGGGCGCGACATGTATGGAGCGATGAAGATTGGCGCATGGTCATTTAAGGAAGGAAAATACATCACCGATTACGATGCTCACATCGCCGCAAAATTGGCCTACATTATGGCAGGTGGCGAGTTAACCAAGGCGCAATGGGTGAGTGAGCAATATATTCTGGACTTGGAAAGAGAGGCATTTTTATCACTTTGTGGTGAAGAGAAAACACAAGCCAGGATGTGGTCATTGTTGCAAACAGGGAAACCGCTAAGGAATTAGCAAAAAGTAAAAGCTCGGACCCGCAAAATATTTAAGTCTCGACCCGAGAGAAGGAGATACCATGAAAGAAGCAATGATTGTTAGCGCAGTTAGAACACCGATCGGAAAAGCCAAGCGCGGCGGACTAGCTACCGTTCGCCCTGATGAAATGGCTGCAACTGCGATTCAGGGGTTGATCAAGCGGACACCGAATCTTGACCTTGCTGAAATTGAAGATGTGGTTTTTGGCTGTGCCTTCCCTGAAGGAGAGCAGGGCATGAATATTGCGCGAATGATCGCATTACGCGCAGGCTTGCCTGATACCATTCCCGCTGAGACGATCAATCGCTATTGCTCATCGGGTGTGCAATCCATAGCTCATGTGTCTCATGCCATCAAAACAGGTGACATCGAAATAGCAATAGCAGGGGGAGTAGAGTCCATGAGCATGGTTCCAATGATGGGTTATAAGTTTTCCCCCAATCCGCACTTTGCACATTATCTGCCGCATTATTATACAAACATGGGTCTTACCGCCGAAAACGTCTCAGAAAAATATGGAATTTGCCGTGAAGACCAGGATTCATTCTCGGTCAAGAGTCATCAGAAAGCGGCTAAAGCAGTCAGTTCCGGCCTCTTTGATCCTGAATTGATTCCAATTGATGTGGAAGTAACCGAACTTGATTCAGATGAAAAACTCATCAAGAAGAAATTTTCAGTCAAGCAGGATGAAGGTCCGCGCTCAGATACAACGATTGAAGCATTAGCTAAACTTAAACCTGCCTTCAAAGAAGGTGGAACAGTCACAGCAGGTAACTCGTCTCAAATGTCTGATGGCGCGTCTGTTGTTATGGTCATGTCGGCCGAGCGATCTGTTCGGTTGGGTTTGAAGCCGCTTGCAAGATTTGTTGCATTTGCAGTTGGAGGCGTCCCGCCTGAATTAATGGGTTTGGGCCCAGTTGTAGCTATTCCTAAGGTATTGAAGGTTGCGGGAATGTCCATGAATGATATTGACCTGATAGAATTGAATGAGGCTTTTGCAGCGCAGAGCCTTGCTGTCATTAGAACCTTGGGGCTGGATGAAGAAAAAATTAATGTCAATGGCGGCGCGATCGCTCTTGGCCATCCGCTGGGCTGTACAGGAGCCAAATTGACCACGCAGTTGATCTACGAAATGGCACGTCGCAAGTCAAGATATGGTATGGTTACAATGTGTATTGGCGGAGGTATGGGCGCTGCTGCGATATTTGAAAATCTGCAATAAAATAAATGAAAATCATAAGGCGAAGAAAATTGACCCTTGAAAAATAAAAAAATCAAAAAAAGGAAAACTAAACAATGACTCTTACAATAGATACTCTCATGTCCAAAATGCCCGGCGCATTCATTCCTGAAAAGGCGGTGGGACTTGACGCCACGATCCAGTTTAAGTTCACAGGAGCAGAACCTGGCGATTGGTATGCCTCAGTCAAAGACGGCAAAGTGGAAGTCGCCAAGGGTATTCATCAATCTCCCAAGATGACTTTGACTGCGGATTCTGAAGATTATGTAAAAATCTTCACAGGGGAAATTGATGGAATGCAAGCTTTTATGCAGGGGAAATTAAAACTTACTGGCGATTTGAATCTTGCAATGAAATTGACGCAGATGTTCAAAATCAAGTAGGAGGCGAAAACTCGGATCCTTCATAAGGTTCCGAGTTTCTTGGTAGAATGATCCATTCTTTTTTTCAGGAGCATTAAAGTGGATTTTAGTTGGATTGCACAACCCCAATCGTGGATCGCGTTATTGACGCTTATCGCCCTTGAACTTGTACTTGGTGTTGATAACGTGATCTTTATTTCCATCCTTTCATCAAAACTCCCACAGCATGACCAGGCGCGGGCCCGTACTACAGGAATCATGATGGCAGTTATTACCCGTGTTCTGTTGCTGCTATCCCTGTCGTGGATCATTAGCCTTGAAGACCCGTTCTTTCAAATGCCATGGTTTAATGGGGACGTTATTGGAATTTCAGGACGCGACATGATTTTGTTAGCCGGCGGACTTTTCCTTTTATGGAAAAGTACTCATGAAATCCATGAAAAGCTGGAAGGCAAGGAGGGTGCGGCATCTGCAAAAGTATCAGCCACATTTGCAAGCGTCATTATCCAGATCATGCTATTGGATGTTGTCTTCTCGCTCGATTCGGTCATTACAGCTGTAGGCATGGTTGACCATATTGCCATCATGGTTTTAGCGGTAATTATTGCAGCGGGGGTGATGGTTTTCGTGGCAGGTCCCATTGGTGCTTTTGTTGAGCACCATCCCACCATAAAAATTTTAGCGCTCAGTTTCCTTTTGCTTATTGGTTTTACGTTGGTGGTGGAAGGTCTGCACCAACATATACCAAAGGGGTATGTCTACTTCGCAATGGGTTTCTCTGTCATGGTGGAAATGATTAACCTGCGCGTGCGGGATAATCATGTCAAACCTGTAAACCTGCGTGATGCTTACAGGGAATCAAGTTTGGAGTTGCAGGCAACAGCACTGCCGGTTTTGGATGCGAAGCTAAAGGTTGTTCAGCCCAAGTCTGTTGCTATGAAAAAGCCTGCTGTTAAGAAGGAAAGCCCAAGAAAAAAAATGAAGTGATATCCTAAAATTAGACCGTCCAAGAAAAGGCGGTCTTTTTTTTATTCCCAGATTATAATCATCTCATCCCCAATTATGGAGTTGTTATGACCTATCAAGGCTTGATCCATCACTACGGGCAATTTCTTTCCCTGCCCGCTCACACAAAAAATATCTCCCTGTTGGAGGGAAATACACCATTAATTCCCATGCCGCGTCTGGGAAAAGATTTTGGTTGCGAATTGTTTGTCAAATTTGAAGGTTTGAATCCAACTGGCTCATTTAAAGACCGCGGGATGACCACAGCCATCAGTGAAGCTATTGGCAGAAACGCACGGACTGTGATTTGTGCTTCCACTGGGAACACAGCAGCATCTGCTGCTGCGTATGCAGCGCGGGCAGGTTTGCGCGCTATTGTGTTGATCCCCTCAGGCAAGGTCGCGGCAGGAAAATTGGCTGGAGCGATTGCATATGGCGCGGAAGTGATACAAATTCAAGGTTCGTTTGATGAAGCACTGACACTGGTGGTGGAAATCACGCAGAAGACTCCAATTGCACTTGTTAATTCGATCAATCCGTTTCGCATTGAAGGACAGAAAACTTCTGCTTTTGAAATATGCGACGTGCTGGATGGCACGCCTGATTGGTTATGTTTACCAGTGGGCAATGCGGGAAATATTACTTCGTATTGGGCGGGTTTCAAGCAATATCAAAAAGGATTGCCTCACATACTGGGCGTACAGGCAGCGGGAGCTGCCCCCCTGGTACTGGGACACCCCGTGGAAAAACCAGAGACCGTGGCGACCGCCATCCGTATTGGCAAACCTGCCCGTGGTGAACAGGCACTTGAAGCAGCGCAGGAATCAAACGGGAGGATCATTGCAGTTACAGACGAAGAGATTTTGTCTGCACAGCGAATTCTGGCATCGGAAGGTGTGTGGGTAGAGCCTGCTTCGGCTGCAGGCTTGGCGGGTCTGATTGCAGAAGCAAGTAGTGGATTAATTCAGACAAAAGGCAGAAAGATCGTAGTAGTGTGTAATCCCTGCGAACTATACTGCATTGTTGGATGTGATTGGCGGAACTGGATAGCTGCCTGTAAAAAAGACTCATATTACGCTTGTGGTAAGGGAAATTCCGATTTTCTTTTGGAAGTGGTTTTATTTCTCGTGTTTTATGTTTCACAAAATAAAGAATCCGAATAATCAAAAAATGTGATTATGTTCATGCAAATAACGTGAATCGAGCAGATGTGTCTGATGTAGAGAGAAGGCATGTCTTTTAGTGGGGGGAGAGAATATTGAGGCTGTCCTCACCTCGAGTAATTAGTTTATCTGAACCTATACGGCACTGTCGGGATGTCATTTGTTGCAGGAGTTGATGAGTGTTGTTTTGGCGGATCAATAGGTAATTGTAGATAGAATCTACAGCCGGGGAGATTTACTTCATCACACCCTGTGCTTTCCACCCATACTTTTCCGCCGTGTGCCCTTGCTACGCCGCGCACAATTGCCAGACCCAAACCAGCTCCCCCGCCTTTAAACGATGTTTTTCCTGAGGAGTGAAATGCCACATCACCGACCTGGTAAAACTTCTCAAAAACCAACTCATGATGTTCGGCATCTAATCCAACGCCTGTGTCGATGATACCCAATTCTACGCCAGGGGCATTATCCTCCAACATAACGAGGCGGGAGCGCAAAGTCACTTTGCCGCCGTCAGGAGTATATTTGATGGCGTTGATAATTAGATGGTACAAAGCTTTTTGGATCAAAGACGGGTCGGCATTGATGGTGGGGGTATCTGAGTCAATCACTATGTCCAAAATTATATTTCGTTCTGCAGAGGTATTTGCAAAATCTCCAGCAAGTTCGTTGATGATCCGTTTTAATGGCACTGGAACAGGATTGATTTTCAATGTATCGCTGTCGATGCGGGTCACGTCCAGCATTGCATTTACCACCTCGTGCATACGGTCAGCACCTTTAATGATTCCATCCATTACTTCGTTCAATGCGGGGTTTGTTTTTGTATCGATGAACGAGTGCAGAACATTGACATAACCTTTAAGTACCGTTAACGGGGTTCGCAGCTCGTGTGCTGCAACCTGTATGAATTCCAATTTGTTCCGGTCCAGGTGATGCAGCATTTTATTAGTATTTTGCATCACTTGTATTGCCATTTGATCATTTTCACGGATTCGGTCCAATGTTGTTCTGATGATATTAATTGCCATGCTGGGGCTTCGGCTGAGCAGGGTCTCAAAATCCTTTTTTTTCATCTCCAGCACCGTACACTCTGTGGTAGTTCGCACGGTTGCCGAGCGAGGCACATTTTGAATTAGTGCCATTTCGCCCACCAGGTCACCCTTGCCCGCAATCCGCAAAAGGCGCTCCCCATCCTGCTCACTGATATTCTTACATATGGCTGCGTTTCCATCGGCAATAATATAAAAGACTTCCTCGTAAGCACCTTCCCGGCATAATACATGGCCGGGGGGATAGGCGCAAATTCGAGTCGCAACCGACATCTCTTGCAGTTCTTCCCTTGTCAGTTCATTGAAAGCCAAACGTAATAGTGAAATTTTATCGAAGGTTTGTGGTTCGTTCATTTACCCATAGTATAACCGTGAGCTGGGCGAGCGACAATTGTGGTTTTGATTCAATCTTATTCAATGGGATGATAGGCATCCTGATCAACTTGATCAGGATGCCTGGTACACCTCTCGGTACAAGTGTGATTAAGAATGCGAGGTAATTCCGAAAAATTATCCATGCCCGCCTCATACCCAGCTTACGAGTGGTTATTTTTTGAAGGTTGTAAGGTCTGTTGTTGAGTTGCCATTTGAACCTCCAAATAATTTTGGCGTGACCGTGTGCATGTATTGAGTGGCTGTTTGTGTCTAAATTTCACTGGTAGGGTGTGGTTGATTTTTTCGGAAAGCCCCATTCCTGATAGATATCCGTCCACTAAAATTTCACCAAAAATCGGCTTAAAATGCTTAAAAAACAGCAAAAATAAGGCCTGTACTTGTTGCGACTTAAAAAATCCGAAACTTTCAACCACACCCTCACTGGTAATAACTTTGCAAAGGTGCTAAAGAATGACTATAATAATCAAGGTATTCAGAATGATCACTCTCCATTTGTACAAATACAGAGGTTGGTTTATCTTTCAAGAATCTGGGTGAAAATTTCCTAATTCCAGTGTCACGGTTTAATAAAATTATTTGAAGTCCGGTTAATAGGAGCAAGGTATGTCAGATATAAGGTTAAAGCGGTTGGCGAAAGTACTGGTTAATTACTCCACAAAAGTGAAGGCGGGAGATTGGGTGCACATTAGTGCCAATTGGCAGGCGATTTCGTTGGTAAAGGAAGTAGTGACTTGCGTCCTGAAAGAGGGAGGCAACCCGAGCGTGTCCCTCGAATCAAGTGACCTGAATGAGTTATTTATGGCGCAGGCAGGTGAGGCACAGTTACGTTGGATGCCCCCATTGGATATGCATATGATCAAGAATGCAAATGTCTGGATCATTATTGAAGCGCCCGAAAATACACGTGCCATGAGTAATATTGACCCATCCCGGCAGCAGGTGCGCAACCAGACATATGAAAAATGGATGGAGACGTATATGAAGCGATCTTCTGTCGGAGAACTGCGCTGGGTGATGACAAATTATCCTTGCCAGTCTTTTGCACAGGAGGCAGAGATGAGCCTTTCAGATTATGAGAATTTTGTTTATCAGGCTACCTTTGCGGATCAGGTTGATCCAATCCAATTTTGGCTAGGTATTCACGACGAACAGGACCGCCTTGTCTCGTGGCTGGCAAACAAGAAGAAGATATCAATTTCCAGTCCGCAGGCCAAGCTTGTACTTTCAATTACAGGACGCAAATTTATAAACTCGGACGGCGACCAGAACATGCCCAGTGGTGAAATTTTCACAAGCCCAGTTGAGGATTCTGTCAACGGCTGGGTGTCATTCACTTATCCTGCGATCTATATGGGAACCGTGGTGGAGGGAGTACGGCTTGAATTTGAACATGGCAGGGTGGTAAATGCCTATGCAGAAAAAAATGAACCCTTTCTGCTTAAAATGCTTGACACCGATCAAGGGTCACGCTTCTTGGGCGAGTTGGGAATTGGTACCAATTATGGCATTTCCCGTTTTACGAAAAATATTTTGTATGATGAGAAAATTGGGGGAACTTTTCACCTGGCTCTGGGCAATGCTTTTGGTGAAGCCGGTGGGAAGAACGAATCCAGCATTCACTGGGATTTGATCACTGATGCGACCCAGGAGACTGAAATGCATGCAGATGGTGAACTTTTTTACAAGGATGGTAAATTTGTGTTGTGAATCTCAATGGAAGACTGCGATCACTGGCCGCATGAATGGGTGCAATATTGCAGTATCAAAATCTCTAAAAAAGTAATACAATAAAAGCATGGAAAAACAATCTGGCTATATACTTGTAGTGGATGATGTCCCCAACATCCTTGAGTTGATGGAGACAACCTTGTTCTTCAAAGGCGGGTATCGGGTTGTCACAGCGAATAATGGCGAGGATGCTCTGGAAGTTATTCGACGGGAACTCCCAATCCTTGTCATAACAGATATCCTGATGCCCAAGATGGATGGTTTTAATTTTGTGCATAAATTGCGTCTTGATCCAGATACCCGCAACATTCCTGTGGTTTTTCTCTCGGCAACCTATGTCGCACCTGAAGATAAAACATTTGCAATACTAATTGGCGCAACTCGATTCCTTGAAAAGCCAATTGACATTGATCAACTTATGCTTACGATCTCCGAACTCCTGGCCCATATTGATCCAGCTGCGCCTGAATTGATCAATGAACTTGAGTTTTATGAAGGATATCGTCAACGCCTTAAAATAAAATTGGATCAGAAAATCAAACAGGTTATGCGTATCGAACGTATACTTCCAACTGTTTCAGAAGATGAAAGGAAGACCTTTATGATATCCCTCCTCGCAAACATCGAAGAAAGGGATGAAATCCAACTTCATCTTAGTGAAGTTGACGCACGGATAAAAGCCAGCAACAGTGTGAACGAGTAAAAGATTTGTTGGATACTAAATAAGAGCTTATGATATAGAGAAAGAACAAACCGCAGTGTTTTGCTCGGAACAAAACACTGCGGTTTGTTTTGATTTTTATATTTGTCTTGTAATAAATGCCAAGGATTAATTTTCACTTAATGATAAATACGCTGCCGGCGCCACGTCCACCAATGTCAGGGAAGTAGAACTCGGAGGCAGTGCTTGGGATGACTTTGAATGTCCCAGTTGTACTGGCGCGTGCCAGGTAGGTGAAGACATAGGTTCCGGAGGGGAGGTAGTCTGATGACAAGACAACTTTCTCATCGTGTAATTCAATATGATTAAAATACCACCAGCCCCAGCCACGTTCTTTGTAATCCTCCGCGGTGTACGAAGATGGGATGGCCGTATCGGTCGCGAGGGAGGCATCAAGCGCCTCCATGCCTGCGGGAAGTGGGTCTTCAACCAATACATAATGTGCTGATTCGGGGACGACCACAGTTAGTCGCACTTTAACCAGCTCGCCACGTTTAATTTCGGTAATAGGTGTCTTTGGGTCGTTGATCGTGAAATACTCACGCGAGATGATCATGCCTTGATCAAGTGGTTGGATTTCTTCCACGGGTAGGGTTGCATTAAGATAGGCTGTGTAATATAAGGTTCCTGCGCCGCCACCCCGTGACAAGACAAGGAGATTAAGTTCGTCCTTAAGTAGGTTGTTTACTTCCACTTGCAGTTTAATGGTGTCATTCAGTGTGTCTGTGCTTGCCTGACCCTCCCATAGTAATCTGTTGTTTAATCCAATGGCAAATTTATAATTTGTTTCGTATTCTTGGGCTTCGATCGACCAATTGGTCAATGCGATCAGCGACCAGGCGGTTTCTTGAGTTGAGTACCAATGGGCACCATCTCTGTGAGCCATCAGCCAACGGATACCATTTGTTGTGATTGGATTCTTCGGGTCAATCTCTATGAAGGCATTTAACACGATGGCGGTAGTGCGTGTGTCGGAATTCCAATTCCAATAGTCTCTGCTGGTTTCTTCCCAATGTGCCCCTGATGCCGAGAGAATCGAGGCTGTAGCCAAATCAGACATAAGCGTGGACTCGCGTGTATCCCCAAGCAAATGCATGGTCAGGGCAAGGTATGCTTTTCCGTATAAGTCCAGCGATGCGCGATTTTCGAAGATAAAATTAATTTGCCCCATACCCAGGTTTCCTGCACGAGCCAAAACATACAGCATGAATGCGTGACGGTTATATTTCCATGAGGCATCATTGCGTTTTAGGAGGGACAGGTTGTCTTTCAAATAGGCGATACCATTGTCCAACACCTTTTGCGTAACACCGTAGCCAGACTCCCTGGCTTCGATTAAGCCATAAATCACATACGCAGATGTTTGCAGGTCGCTGTCCTGACCATCCCACCAATTCCAACCGCCATCATATAATTGATTGGAATAAATCTTTTGTAGCGCTGCGTTGACTTGTGAGTCGACGTCCTGTTGGTTGGGTATGAAAAGCCCCGCCGTTTTTAATCGGCGTGTGGCAATTACGTTTGGCAAGAAGCGTGAAATCGTTTGCTCCATGCAAAGGTAGGGATAGTCTTCGAGATAAGTAAAACTCGATTCAAGTGAGGCGGTAAGTGATGGAGCAACTTCAATGGAAAGGTTTGCATTTTCGAAACCCAGTGATGTGGGTAATTGGAAATATTCAGTGACAGAATCGGAAGAAGAAATCATGCCAGATGTGCCAACGGTCTCGACCGCAGTATAGCGCAAGACGGGAATCCCCTGTCCTGAAAGGGTTCCAACCGCTGGCTTGCTGGCATCGGTGAATTGACCGCTGGTGGCAGTGGCTGTCATATCCACGCGTTCCGTGTCATTATGCACCACAAAATCCCAGGTAACATATGCTTGGCGCTTTCCTTCGATATTAATTAAGTGCTCCCGATTTGATCTTATTTCAACACCCTGGGTGTCGAGTGAGACGTTAACTATGAGATCCTCTTCCGAATTGTTGAAAATGGTCGCACCCACTGTAACCTGGTCGCCGACCACAAAAAAACGTGGTGTTTGGAGTTGAATAAAGAGCGGCTTGGTGCTGACCACTTCATTCGTGGCTTGCCCTACGCGGCTGTCTGCGGTGATGGCGCGCACGTCAGCCACCCAGGTTGTGAGGTTTTCGGGCATGTCAACTTTTATCTGAACTGAGCCATTTTCATCAGTAATGACATTCGCCTTGAAGATAGCCGTATCCTTGAAGTTTTGGCGCACTGTAATGATACCCATGTCACCGCCTCCGCCGCCTCCCGCAGATTTACCGTCGACAATCGTTTCGCGGTAGTCAGCGTTATAATCGTCAGCGCTGGAGACGATACCAAGTGCAGTAGAAACACTCAGGGATTGCATCGAATAAAAACTGTCCAGAAGGGGGATTGTGTTGGATGGAGTGAGTGCCAACACGGCTTTATCTACCACTGCAATTGATACATCCGCAGAGACGGGCTTGCCGTTGATATCATTGGTCTTAATAGTGTATGTTACCTCGTCGCCGGGTCCCGCAAATTCCTTATCTGCCGTGACTGAAACATCGAGAGTCTTTTGTTTTGTGTCAATGTTGATCTTGGTCATGCCAATCTTGAAATCTGGGGATCCTGTTTTCTCTGCACCGCTGATGACGGTGACAGAAATATAAGCAATAGGTGCCATATCATCGCTTATTGGTAGTTTGTAAATTGTGCTGTTACCTTTCAATTTGACTACTTCCCGTTTGTAAATATGTCCTCGTTCGTAAGTGATGAGCGCGTACACTTCTTCGGCAAAAGGCTGGGCGATGAGGATATCTGCGGTCTCGCCGGGTTGGTACATGTCCTTGTCTGCAATCAGGTTGAAGGCGCGGTCATTAGTCTGCCGCCATGAAATCTCACCAGTGCTGGCAACCCAGAGATAGGTCGATGCTTGATGCAGGTTTCCTTGTGAGTCTTTGACAGTTGCCAGAGCTTTGAATACTCCACCTTTCGACGGCGTGAATTGTACCTGTGCGACTCCAACGGCGTCTGTTATTGCACCTTGTTGGCTGATGGGAATTTCCTTAACAGATGTCACCCAATGCAGTTGACCTTGCTCGTCTTTTTCCTGTATGCTGTACCATTGCCGCTCAATAAAGTTGACCGTGACTTTTTGCCCCGATATCGGTTGCGAATCCCAATCGAGAACGACCAGACTGAAGGGCTGAACCTCACCCTGTTTGCCGATATATTTCTCCGAACGGATTCCTGTGTAATATTCACTTTGATGTACGATGACGCTGGTTCCTCCACTAACGAGATTACCTGCTACATCGCTAACATTGGCGTAAAGTTGCATTTGCTGGCTGATTTTATTTTTATTGGAACCGAAGGTTTGTTGAATATCAAGGTGACCATTTGTATCTGTTACACCTTCCCCCTGGTCCACAGTGTCATTATTCGAACTTTGATTGGGAGACCAATTGATATCGCGATCCCAGTCCATAAAACTATACTGGTTATATTTGGATTTTGGTATGAAATAATAATTTGAGGATTCGATGAACCAATCTGTTAGCGCGTTTTTCAATACGCCACCTGAGTAGTAATCTGCCTCCAGTCCAAAATGGACTGTTCCGCCTGCGAGGATTGCATCCTTATCGGGTGTGATGCTCACCTCAAATTCGGGCTTTTTGTATTCCGCCACGTTGAATACCACTGAACTAATTGGGGCTTCTGACTGAGCTGAGGAGGGGTAGGCGTAGATGGCATATGAACCCAGAGATACATCTTCCGCGAGATTTACTTTCCCGCTGAAACTACCCTGCTCGTTGACAGGGATATACTCCGCAAAGATCCGTTTCCCCCACTGCTCTACAACCACATATACCTGTTCCAGCGCGGGCAAACTGTATAGCAAGTCATCGTTCAGCCGCAGAATACCTTTAAAGAAGACTTCTTGATTTGGGCGGTATACTGGGCGGTCTGTGTAAAGATACCCGTGTAAGCTTTCTATTCCGCTGTAGTAGTTTTGGTAAATACCGAAGTCGCCTGCGGAAACACCACTGCCCCAGTATAGGGCTGTAAATGCATAGTGTCCATTGCTCTCAGCGAGTGCATAATTTACAGATTTGATATTCTCAGAATAGGCTATCCCATCCTTGTCGGTGACCGCCTCGCCAATATTAACAAACTTATCATTGAAAAAACTGACCCGGACTCCTTTTTGCGGCGTGCCGCTCTCAAGGTTGGTCACCCATGCCAAGCCTTCGGTGGGAGTGGCTTTAAAGGTAATATTGTCTGTTGCCACCAGGAACAGGTACCCCTGATAGTAATTTGTTTCGTATGTGAAAGTCCTGCTTTTTAGGCCGATAAAATACATGCCCGTATCAAGCGGTTCCCCCCCTTCGTCAAAAAGAAAATGCTCGCGCAGCAGAATATTTTTCTGTCCGCCTGCGCTGATGTTCCACTCACGCACTGGTTTGCCTTGGGGTGCAAAATCTGGAATTGGAATATCGCCTGAGGTAAGCTGGGTAAACTCAGCAAGTGTAATAGGGTAAATAGATACTGTCGCATCATCGATATTCAAATGTTCAAAAAATACTTCCTGTGTCCCTTCTGCACGATATACCAAAGGTGTCCATGGGAGAACCAATCGCGTGAACGGCGGGTAATCCCCATTCTTGAAACTATATGAAATTTCATCCATGATGGCGTTGTTGTAGAGGTCGTTCATACCAGGCAAAATCCGCACAACGTAATCTTTGGCTGGCTCAAGGCCATATATAGTCAGACTCTTATCGTAGATGTTGTAATACCAATCGGGTTCACCGGAAATGGCCGGCGAAATTATTATTCTGCCTTTCAAGCTGTCGTAATCCATCGGGGATGCAAAAGTGATCGTGATGGCAGAATTGTAACTGCCTTCAGAGTCCGCAGCAGGAAATACACTAATCACGGCCGGCAAAGTCACCGTGGAGAATTGCACAGCCAACCCCTCCCTGAGATAGCCACCGTCACTTGCCTGCGCACTGTTCGTCAGAGAAAAATCGTAAAAACTGGCGATCTTGAAAATTCCCTTTGGTTCAATTGTCACAATTGTGGATTCATCATCCCAGGTTAGTTTAAGTGGTACGAATTCCATTGTTTCCCGGTTAATTATGCTCAGCGCCTCTTCCACGCTTTGCTCGTTCATTGGTTGAAGGAAAGTCACTTGGAATGCTTGATTGAGTGGGACATCTTTCACATTCTCGGTTGGGTTTTCCGCTCCGTTTTGCAATGCAAAGTTATAGATGGATGGGGCGCGGGTATTGAATTCCCAATTGAATGAATCGTCTAACGAGGTGCCAAGCAATTCATTAATCTCTGGTTCGATACTAACCTTATACTGGGTGCCGCTCAATAGGATCTCATCTGGCTCGAATACATATACTGACGAGTTGACCCATTCACCTTTCCCTTTGACTTCGGGTTCGAAAGACACAGGTTGACCTAATTTGTGCTGTTCCTCCACAAAGGTCACAGGCGCAACTGGTTGATTGAAGACAACCGTGATACTGGTGTTCAAGTCCACTTCCTGTGCATCCTGTGTGGGGAAGACCTGTGCGACGGTCAATGTATCGATGGTTTTGAAATACAATTTAATAATTTCCTGGGCGGGTGTGCCATCCTTTGCAGTTGCTTCAGTGATGGTTGCGGTATAGATCGTTCCAGGCTCGAGAGGCGAGTTTGGGGTGAAGAATAAGATTCTGTCGTCGATCCATGCGAATTTACCAGGGACAGACCCCTGTTCGGAGGAGAACAAAAAGGAATCGCTCGTTTGGGTAGTATCCATTTCAATGGCGAATTGAATCTGAATTGGGGAGGATAAATCCAACCGCTTTCCCTCATCAGGGATTTGAACGATAACCTCCGGTTCTATTGACTGGGGTGTAATTGAGGGAGATGTATTCTTGAAAAAAATGCTGGCTCCGATCGCTGCAAGTACGATGAAGGTTAGAATGCCCAGCGCGCCCAGGAATTTATTGTTGTTCATTTGGCCTGCCTTTTTTGAAAAGGAGTTATTCGGAAATTGACCTTCCGAACCCCAACAATATAATTGTATAACGAATTTGGGATTTGGAATGTTCCTGTTTCAATGCCTTTGTGTGGAAAATGTTAGGCTGTAATTAATGGTAAATAAGCGGGCTTGTTGATTAAGGTGTGCAATAAAAAATCACTTGCGGAAATTTGTGTTTATCGGGTAAGATTGCTTAAATATAGGTATTCTATAAAATGATGAAAATAATT
>JAIFNG010000050.1 GCA_020047815.1 Anaerolinea sp. | reverse complement strand
ATGTATTTCCTACCTTAGTTAAAGTTGCCTTATCTCCGGGTTGGTTCAAATAAAAACCTAAAAAGCGTCCCTGCCTGCGTGCTATAATAAAAAATATACTATTGTGAAATTTCGCCAGCTGATCAGGAATCATATTCCAGAAGGATAAACCGATGCCAGCAGTCAATTACAAATATGAGAAACGTAAAAAAGAAATGGACAAGAAAAAGAAGAAGGCTGAGAAGGAACGACAGAAAGAGATCAAAAAGAATACAAACAAGCCCAAAGAAACCCCGCCTCCCCCAGCCGCTCCTGAACAATAGAATGGCTTTGCAAAACAACTTCCTCGCAAATTCTTAATTCGCAGGAAGTTGTTTTTTGAGTTGTTGTACCAGTTCACATTTCCTGCTGTTGGTATGGGCAGGGACCATATTTGAATGATCGATATCCATATTTGTATTCAGGATGCTGAAAAAGTCATCACTGGTTGCGCCCCTGCCCCAATCCTGATGAAGTGACTAACAGATATCACAGTAAATTGTCTCTTATGCACAAAATTGAAGAAATGGATAATTTGAAGATGCTCGATGTGTCTGGTGTAATTAATTGTATAATCACGGATTGCGGCGATGAAAGTCTCCGTGAACATTTGTGAAATAGGTCGAAGATATTTGCGTACCTGGCGCGGCGGCTTTGCCCCCGTGTCATGTTTGCACTTGGCGCGGAGGATTTATCCCTGTGCGATTCTTAAAATGGAGGCAGCATGACAGAAAGTTCCATATCAGCGGGCGAAGTTCGTTTTTTTAGCGGGAGTTCAAACCCGCAACTGGCAGGGAAGATTGCATCACAACTGGGCGTGCCACTGGATAAAACCCACATCACGCGTTTTAGCAATGACAACATGTATATTCAATTGGATTCCAGTGTGCGTTATCGGCGTGTATATATTGTGCAATCACTTTCCCAGCCGGTAAATGACAATTTGATGGAATTGTTGATGATGATTGATATTGCACGCGGCGCGGCCGCATCTGAAGTCCATGCCATTATCCCTTATTATTCTTTTGGGCGTTCCGATAAGAAGGACGCGCCGCGCATTTCCATCACCGCCCGCCTGGTCGCAGATCTGTTGAAGACAGCGGGCGCCACGCATGTGATGAGCATGATGTTCCACTCACCGCAGGTGCATGGTTTCTTTGGAATTCCCACTGATCCGCTAAGCAGCCGCATGGTCTTTAAGGAATATCTTTCGCACATTGATCTGAGTGGGGCAATTATTGTTGCGCCGGATATGGGGCAAGCCAAGTCTGCAGCGCGTTTTGCAAAAACTCTCGGTCTGCCCGTTGCCGCAGGGAATAAGGAGCGAATTTCAGATTCTGAAGTTGTCATTAGTGGTTTAATTGGCAACCAGGTTCGTGGTCATAAACGCGCTCTGGTATATGATGATGAGATCGCCACAGGTGGTTCTATTTCGGAGTTAAGCCGTGTGCTGACCAATGAAGGTGTCGAGGACATTCGGGTGATCTGCACGCATGGCGTTTTCAGCCGCGGCGGTCTGGAGCGTCTGGCCGCTGTCCCCGAGATTACCGAGATCATCACCACCGATACTGTCTATATTTCACCCGAAAAAATACATAAGAAATTGACTATTCTTTCCGTTGCGTCGGTCTTTGCAGATGCCATCCGTCATAATATTAACCGCGAGTCGCTTAGCGATCTGTTTGTATTTGGTGAGTGATTGTATTCATGGCGCAAGTAATTGAATCTCTCCATCTGTGTTTGATGCCGTTATCCAGATGGAGAGATTGATTTGTGTTTGAATGACTTGCCTGGATTGGAACAAGAGGTTGGTCTTGCCATTACGTATGATATGTTTGATGTGAATGTTGTCCGCTCCCTGCCAATAAAATTAAAAAAAGATGAGTGTATCTGTTCATGTGTTGGTGGATTGGGCATTTGCCCGTTCTGAATGCCGATAAGTGACAACCGTAGGTGTGACCGATCCCGTTTCACGGTGTCTACTCGAAAAGTTGGGGGCATGTCAGATCAAGGAGGATGGTCGATCCAGGGTCTGGAGATAAGATAGAGTTAAGACTTGTTCTTGTTTTTGCAAAAGAATGTATAATTTTCTTAATTAAGGAGGCACGTATGATAACCAAAATAATGCAAGACGCAATGAATGAACAGATCAATAAAGAACTATATTCTTCTTACCTGTATCTCTCGATGGCTGCTTACTTTGAAGACAAAAACCTGCCGGGTTTTGCCCATTGGATGCGTGTTCAGGAATCTGAAGAACGCGAACATGCCATGAAGTTCTATGATTTTATTCTGGAACGTGGCGGCAGGGTTATGCTGAAGGCACTTGATGCGCCGAAAACCGAATGGACGTCAACGCTTGAGGTTGCCGAGGAAGTTGCCGCGCATGAGGCGAAGGTCACTGCTTCAATTTATGCGTTGTACGAAACTGCACTCAAGGAAAAGGACTATCCCGCACAGATCATGCTGCAATGGTTCATCACTGAGCAGGTCGAGGAAGAAAAGAACGCTGCTCAGATCGTGGCGAATTTGAAATTGATTGAAGCGCATGGCACGGCTGTTATGGTGCTCGATCATCAACTTGGAAAGCGCGGCGGTGATTAGTAGCAAGTTCTCTCGATGAACAATTTTCACTGCATGGCCCCCTGGTTTTAGCCGGCTTGGCTGACTAATTCCGGGAGACCGTACTGTCGAAAAGAGAAAAGCAAACCTCGCCGTAACATGTACTACGTGAGAATTGCAAGGACAATAGGTTTATACTTGAAGCCCTAAGGACTTTTAAAGCCTTTAGGGTCTTTTATTTTAGGAGAAACATGGAAATTACGATCCGTCCTGTGACACAGGAAGACAAAACTGAGTGGCTGCGTATGCGCAAAGGGATTTGGCCTGAAGCGCCCGATGAATACCTGGATTATGACATGGATGATGTCCTGTCCAGTGATCGGAATGCTGTTTTTTTTGCCTTACTTGAAGGATCTCCTGTCGGGATGATTGAAGTTCACCTAAAGGAATCTGCCGAGGGATGTTTTTCAAGCCCCGTTGGTTACCTCGAAGCCTGGTTCGTTAATGAAGATATGCGCGGAAAAGGTGCCGCGGGTGCGTTGATTGATGCTGCCGAGAATTGGGCGCGCACGAAAGGCTGCCGCGACATGGCTTCGGATACATGGTTGGAAAATGCCGTTAGCATCCGTGCCCATGCCAAGATGGGGTATTCCGAAGTGGAACGCCTGGTGCATTTCGTTAAACAATTGTAGTTGCGTCAAACACCCACGCTTGAATGCGATAATGCTCTGCATCTTCTTCGAATTAAAAATGTCAGGGCTTTGGCAAAATTCATATGCCGAATGGCCAATTGTCTCAGTCTGTTTCGCCGATTGGATTCCGTTAGTAAATTTACCGGATCAAAATGATGGGTTGTTCAATGTTGTATAGCATTGGATAAAGTGGCTTTCTGAGTTCTCACACCATCATCACCCCTTCCATTTTCAATAGCCATTCTTTTGTTGGTAAACCATCACCACCTCCATATCCATGGAGTTTGCCATCTTTGCCGATGACTCGGTGACATGGGATCACAAGCGGAATGGGGTTGGTGGCATTGGCACGTCCTACAGCGCGGTAAGCGTTGGGAAGCCCAATCTCCAGGGCGATTTCAGCGTACGTACGGGTTTCGCCGTAGGGGATTGCATATACAGCTTTCAGCGTTTTAAGTTGAAATGGCCTTAGAGTTGACCAGTCAATCGCAACGGTGAAGCTGCGGCGTTTGCCTTTCAAGTATTCCACAAGTTCCTTTGCGTAAGGGCGGGTCACTTTTTGATTTGGTTCAACAGCGGCTTTTAATCGCCGCAGATAGTCATCCAGCCTGGATTGGGATTGAGTCCATTCAATTGCCACCAAGCCCAGGGTGGAGACAGCGAAGCGTAGATCTCCCAGCGGGGTGTGATTCAATTCACCAAGGTAAATTTTCCGGGTGGGGATTGTTATTTGTTTGTGCTTCATTTGAGTTTGGGCCTGAATAGGGAAGTTTGAAGATTTAATAAGGATAGCGTATTGACAAATAAATTATATACGATGCGGGAGTATTTTTAATTTCGTATAGCTTATTTAGTGCGGGTTCTCAAACTCCCAAAATCAGCTCAGTCTGTGGTTAAATCAAGGGGTATGCAAAAAATCCTTCCCATCCTCCGCGCCCGCCGAGAGCGGCGTCTAGCAAAACAAAGGATATCTTCCAGTCGGGCGCGTGGCGCGCTGCTTGGTTTTGGGATGACGTTTTCACTCCTTCTGGCCGTGTTGATTTTGCTTGGCGCATTTACCTATGCCGATGTAACCCGTGACCTGCCTTCGGTGGAAATTCTGCCGCGACTGCTCAACCCGCCCGATGGACTTTTACTCCAGCCCACACGCATTTATGATCGCACGGGTGAACAGACGCTCTTCACCTTTGCCCCCGACGAAAATGTTCCGCGCCGATATATTCCCATTAACAAACAAAACCCGCAGCATATTTCGGCTCATTTAATTGACTCGGTGATCGCTGTTACCGACCTGCATTTCTGGTCACATTCGGGCTTTTCCTTGCAGGGACTTGAAAATCCCGAATTGCACCCGACCATTGCGCAAAAACTGGTCAGCGATTTGATTCTGTACAATGAAGAACCATCCACGCGTCGTGCGATCCGTGAGCGTATTCTTGCTGCACAGATCACCGCGCAGTTCGGGCGTGAGAAAATCATGGAGTGGTATCTCAACAGTGTACACTTTGGCAACTATGCATTTGGTGTGGATGCCGCTGCGGGGCTATATTTTGGTAAGTCTGCCGATCAACTTACCCTGACCGAGTCCGCGATTCTCGCATCCACCAGCGAGACACCTGCACTTAATCCGTTGGATGCTCCTCAAGTGGCATTGCAGCGCGGACGCGAGGTGCTCCATATTTTAAATGGACTTGGCATCGTGGATGATGAAACGACTGGATTTGCATTGGCTGAGACTCCAACTATGGCTGTTACCAATTCGCTCAGCATGCCCCCCCAACCTGCTTCTGCTTTTGTCAACCTGGTTCTTGCTCAGGTAGGGTCGCAAATTCCCCGTGACCGAATCGAGCGTGGCGGATTGAACCTCATCAGCACGCTGGACTACGAATTGCAAAATCAAGTCGTGTGCACCACTGAAGTCTATGCTGCCCGCATGGCTGGGCTTGCAGAGCCGAACGTGGATTGCAAATCTGCACGGTTGCTGCCTTCGCTTCCACCCGCCGTCACCCTCGCAGATTCATCTGCCAGTGCCCTGGTTCTTGACCCGACCCATGGACAGGTCCTTGCGCTTGTTGGTGAGACTGTACAAGGGGTGGAAACTCCTCTTGTGACCGAACACAAGGCTGGTTCCAGTTTGGACGCCTTTGTTTATTTGACAGGGTTTACCCGGGGCTTGAGCCCAGCCTCATTAACCTGGGACATCCCCGAAGAAGGCAGCATTCAAAACTTTGACGGCGAGTTTCATGGACCCATGCGCCTGCGAATTGCACTGGCGAACGATTATCAGGTTCCCGTTGAAACTTTGAAGACGCAAATGGGGTTTGAAAATGTGACGAGCATAGCATCATCGTTTGGACTTGATCTGCATCCAGACTCTTCGGCGGACCTGGGGCAGGTGAACATGCTGAACCTTGCTGGCGCGTACGGTGTGTTTGGTACGCAGGGGGTTTACTTTGGACAAAATATTGGTAATGACTTTTCTCCCGCTGCTGTGCTGCGTGTGGAGGGTGCCGATCACGCTCCGTTGCTGGATTGGACTTTGCCGCAGGCGAAACCTGTACTGACACCTGCACTCGCGTATTTGGTGACGAATGTTCTAAGCGATGAGCCTGCACGCTGGACGTCGCTTGGCAGGTCAAACGCACTGGAGATCGGGCGTCCCGCTGGTGTGAAAGTCGGACAAACGTTTGACGGGAGTGATGCCTGGGTGGTTGGATTCACTCCTTCGCACGTAGTGGTGACGTGGACAGGCGTACATGACGATATTCCGCTTTCATCGCCCCTGCAGGTGGGGCAGTGGGGTGTGTTGCCGCGCTTCCCTGCCGTCTTGTGGAATGCCCTGATTCAGACTGCGTCTGCAGATATACCTGTCGAAGGTTGGACGATGCCGCAGGGAATTTCCAATGTGACGGTCTGTGACCCCTCGGGGATGTTGCCTACAAAGGAATGTCCGAATCTGGTGAGTGAAATTTTTCTGAACGGCAGTGAGCCTGTTCAAGCGGATAATTTATATCGGGAGTTTGGAGTAAATCGGGAAACAGGTTTGCTGGCCACCGTTTTTACCCCGCCTGAGTTGCTTGAGAAAAAGATCTATATGATCATCCCCGAATCTGCGCGGGACTGGGCGTTGAGCTCAGGCTTGGAAATTCCGCCTACCTCCTACGATGCCATTCAGTCCCCGCCTGTGAAGCCGGCAATTAATATCACCTCACCTGAATTGTTCGCGGAAGTCAGCGATGTAGTAAAAATTATCGGCACGGCTTCGGGTGAAAACTTCAGCTATTACCGTGTACAAGTTGGCAGGGGATTAAATCCGCAAACGTGGATGCAAATTGGGGGGGATGTCATCACACCCGTTGAAAGCGGCTTGCTGGCTGAATGGGATACGAAAAACCTCAGCGGTTTGTATGCCGTCCAGTTGCAAGTGGTGCGAACAGACCAGATTGTGGATTCTACGGTGATCCAGGTGACGGTTAGGTAGCTTTTCAAAAGTGAATAATATTATCCCGCCGCGCTAAAAAATGCCGCCAATAAAGCGCATAGCACGGGATGAAATTTGCCGTTGATCAAGCCCTTGTATCCATTATTAATGCCAATCATGTTTATGCTGTTTAAAAGCGCAGTGCGGAATACCAGGTGGGGGCTTATTTATACCAGGCGAATTTCCGCGGGAAGCAGGTGTCCCAATTGTGCGTTATATCTCTTTCTTGATTTGGTATGTGTCAAAATCGCGTGCGATAACCACATTAGGGAACACAGACTGCGCTTCGGTAATCACATCTTTTTCACGATAGCGCCGCGAAATATGAGTGAGAATGAGTTTCTTAACCCCTGACTTTATGGCGAGTTCTGCGCCCATGCGTGCTGTGAGATGGTAGAACTGCTTTGCCATGTCGGCTTCTTCATCCAAGTATGTTGATTCAATGACAAGACCGTCTGCATCCCTGCAAACTTCCTCAAGATTATCTGTCCTGCCTGCATCTCCCACAACAACCAGTTTGCTGCCTTTTTCCCATGCTCCCAACACATCATCAGGTTTGATGATTCTGCCATCGGCGAGGGTTATATCTTTTCCAGCGACCAGGTCTCCGCGCTCAGGGCCAAATGGCACACCGATTTCATCCGCTTTTTGTGAAAGAAATGGACGCCGTGCCTTCTCCTCGAAGATGTAACCCAGACAATCAGGTCCGCGGTGTGTGACTGAAAAAGCGGTCACCGTAAAATCATCCGCTTCAAAAACGACCCCAGGTTTGATCTCTTTCAATATCAATGGCATGGGAGGTTGGTTGCCGCGTAGGACGACATCATAAAGCAGCGTTCGCACGCGTTCAAGCGTACTACGCCCGCCGAAGATCGTAAGTTCGTCAATCGATTCCCAACGCAGTAAAGTGGAAAGCAAACCGCCCAGTCCGAGGATATGGTCGAGGTGTCCGTGTGTTAATAGAATTCGTGTCAGGCGTTTGAAACCGATGCCTGATTGAAGTATCTGCCTTTGTGTGCCTTCGCCGCAATCAACAAGGAAGCGGTATTCGTTGTGAGAAACAACCTGCCCGGAAAGTCCACGCTTTGCAGAAGGCGCGGAAGCGGATGTGCCAAGAAAAAGTATTTCAAACAAAGTTTTAAGTCCTTACAATGATCAACAATGGATCGCACGAGTTTATTGAGTCAGAAGTCCCATTTTCGAAATAAGCCCTGCAATTGTACCTTAAAGAAAACAGACCATTTGTGCTATAATCTTTTTTGAGGTTTTTAATAATTAAGTGTTTGTCGAAAAATACGTAGGAATACCCCAAAACGCAACCACCATTTTCCTGTTATTCATTCTTCGCCTTATTCATTCATGCCCCTTCTCAAGCCACCCACCACCCCCAAGAAAAGTTCAAAATCTGCGGAAAAAATCCTCCCTCCAAAAAAGAAGGAAAATCCGCAGCATAAACCCGTGTCAAAGGGAAAGCAGCATCAACCGCCTCCGCCGCCTGCACTTTCCTTTTGGGACAAATTATCCGCTGAACGCAAGCTTGACGTAGTAGGTATCAGCCTGACGTTTGTTGGGATCATCATTCTCCTGGGACTGGTCTCCACCAACCGTTCCGCTCCTATTGACAAGACTATCTCCTTCATTTCGCAGCTTTTTGGTTGGGGTGTTTTTATCCTGCCGTTCGGTTTGATCTTCTTTGGTTTGTGGCTTGTCTTCCGTAAAATCGAACGTATTCCGCCGCTTTCGGCTGAGCGTGCCATTGGCAGCGTCATCCTCTTTTTGTGGCTTCTTACCCTTCTGCATCTCTTTGCCACTCGTGGAAACGTGGATATTGCAGAATCCGTAACGTTGGTGGGACAAGGTGGCGGCGCAATTGGCGAACGCCTCCAACGCGCACTCTGGTTTCTATTTGGCAACGGCGGCATATCGGTTACCCTGCTTGCCTGGTTTACCATTGGCATTGCGGTTTTATTGGATAAGCCAGTGCGGGATATTTTTTTCTGGCTGGCGCCGTTTTTAAACCGGATTCGGCAATGGCTGAAAAAACCCATTGCACTTCAACCCAGCCTGGACCCAGGTCCTGTTTCGACAGAGGATTTTACTCCGCTAGACCCCTCTGCCGTGCCGCCTGTTGCACCAATTGGTGATAGTCTGCATCCCACACGCACTACCAGTGGCCCCACCGTCATACATTGGACATTGCCGCAGGTAGGTGACATTCTTGACTCAGGCAATGCGCCTTCCATCAATGAGGAATTCATTCAACAACGCGCGCGTTTAATTGAAGAAACACTTGCTTCCTTTGGTGCACCTGCCCAGGTGGTTGCAATTAGCCGCGGACCATCCATCACCCAGTTTGGAGTGGAGCCGCTATTCCTTGAAACCAGGGGTGGAGTCAGAACCAAAGTGCGCGTCAGCAAAATTGCTTCCCTGTCTGATGATCTTGCGCTCGCCTTGGCTGCGCCACGTATCCGCATTCAGGCTCCCGTGCCAGGCCATAGTTACGTTGGTATTGAAGTGCCGAATGAAGAAATGGCCATGGTTGCCTTGCGTGATATTTTGGAAAGCGACACATTTAAACGCAACACCAAGCCTCTGAATTTCGGTTTGGGACGCGATGTAGCGGGTATTCCTGTCATCGCCAGCGTGGAAAGTATGCCCCATATGCTCATTGCCGGCACCACGGGTTCTGGCAAGTCCGTATGTGTCAATTCCATTTTGACCTGTCTATTGTTGTACAACACCCCCGATGATCTGCGTATTGTTTTGGTTGACCCCAAGCGCGTGGAGTTGACCGGCTACAATGGTATCCCACACCTGCTCGGTCCGGTGGTTGTTGAAATGGACCGTGTGATCGGCGCTTTGCAATGGATGACGCGGGAAATGGACAAGCGTTATCACTTGTTTGCGCAGATCGGATCGCGCAATATCGTCGACTATAACGCCAAGATGAAATTGCAGGGACAAAAGAAACTGCCATATCTCGTGGTGATCATTGATGAATTAGCCGACTTGATGATGATTGCGCCCGATGAAACAGAAAAAACCATTACACGTTTGGCTCAATTGGCTCGGGCAACGGGAATTCATTTAATTCTTGCCACGCAGCGCCCCTCCGTGGACGTGGTCACAGGCTTGATCAAAGCCAACTTCCCGGCACGCATCGCCTTTGCTGTCGCATCCAACACAGACAGCCGGGTTATCCTCGACCAACCGGGCGCTGAGAGATTGCTTGGACGTGGTGACATGCTTTATCAGGCTCCAGACGCCCCCTCTGCCGCTCGTTTACAGGGTGTCTTTGTCTCTGACCAGGAAATTCAAAGATTGGTGGAATATTGGCGCGCGCAGTCGGGTGGTGCCAGCCCTTACGCTGTTGCCGGTACTCCCGCGGATTCTGTGCCAGCCAGCGGTCTGCTAAAACAAACCGAGTTATGGGATGAAGGCAAGAAAGTGGAGGGTGATCCGCTTTTTGATGATGCAGTGGAAATTGTCCGCAAAGAAGGACGCGCCTCTGTTTCAATGCTGCAAAGAAGATTACGCATTGGCTATACCCGTGCCTCACGTATTGTGGATACCATGGAGGATAAAAAGATCGTCGGTCCCCCCGAAGGTGCCACGCAAATGCGAACTGTGCTGGACTATGGTCAAACTGCGCCGCCCAAGGATGATGGTATCTAATAGCGGCGAGGTATGAATATGAACCGCGTATCAAGGCTCCCCGTGTAACCCAATGATGTCAGGTTCTATTTTCCACTGCCTTGATTGAGTCGGGTTGGTGAACAGGATTCTGTTGAAAGGATAATAAAAACAGCCACTTCAAAATATGGCTGTTTTTATTATCCTTTATTATTTTTGAATGGCATGGTGACGTGCAAAAGGCAGTAGGTTGTTACGAGAAAAGCCGTCAAGTCCGTTATGAACATGCGTTAATAAATATTGAGCCGTAATTTTCTAACTCATCTCTAATACTTCTTTCCTTGACCAAAATTTAAATCAGGCATATAGTTAAGTTTGCTTAACTAAAAAGCAGGCTTAACTATGACAAATTCTTCCCAATTCACTAAATCTCTGCGTGCATGGATGGACGTGTTTATGCATCGTTCCATGCATGGCTGGAATCACTTTGCCAAAAGCACGGGTTTATCCATGCCGCAATTCAGCATTCTTATGCAGCTGCATCATAAGGGTCCCTGCGGTATGTCTGAGGTCAGTGACCGTTTTGATATCACTGCAGCTGCCGCCAGTCAACTGGTGGAGAAACTTGTGCAGGCGGGGTACCTTGAGCGTACCGAAGATCCTATTGACCGCCGTGCCAAATTACTGACCTTAAGTGTCAGAGGCGAAGTGCTGATCCAGCAAGGTACTGAGGAACGTTATCGTTGGATGAATGACCTCACATCCAAATTAAATGCAGAAGAGCGGGCAAAAGTGGTGGAGGCATTAAATATCCTGACTAATGCCGCACAGAAACATGAAAAATAAAAAGGAAACGAATGAAAAATGGAATTTTGAGAGATAAAGTTGCAGTTATCACCGGAGGTTCACGCGGACTGGGCCTCGCAATTGCGCAAACATACGCAGGCGCGGGCGCCAAAGTGGTTATTGCATCTCGTACATCCCGCACCGTGGACCAGGCTGTTGATTCGCTTCGAGCAAACGGATACCAGGTAGAGGGTTTCGTTTGCGACGTATCGGACATGCAACAGATTGAAGCGCTTGCCCAACACGCCATCCAGACGTTCGGCAAAATTGATATATGGGTTAATAACGCGGGACTATCTGCACCGTATGGCCCCACAGTCCACATTCCAAGCATGGACTTTTTGAAGGTCATCAACACAAACATCATCGGTACCTACAACGGTTCGGCGGTTGCCATGCGCTATTTTCTGACACAGAATAGGGGAAAGTTGATCAACCTGTTGGGCCGCGGCGACAACGGCTCAATAGCTTTACAGAACGCGTATAGTTCAAGCAAAGTATGGGTGCGAAATTTTACAAAGACCCTTGCAGCCGAATACAAACACAGCGGTGTGGATATTTTCGGCTTCAATCCCGGGTTGGTAAGGACGGATATGTTGAGCAATGTTAGTGCCGTAAAAGGATATGAAAAAAGGATGAATCCGCTGCGCTATGTCGCGATGCTGTGGGGTAACGAAGCGGATGTTCCAGCCGGGAAAGCCTTGTGGCTTGCCTCCTCTGCCACTGATGGGAAGAGCGGATTGATGGTGACCGTATTAACCATGCAAATGATGATCTCCCGCTTGATCGGATTGCCATTCCGCAAATTATTGAACCGCTCCACTGAACTGTTGGATCTTAATGTTGTCTCTGTTGAATCAGCAGTTACCGGAGATTAGGAAAAGGACCTTATGCAAGCAACCATGACTCAATCCAAAACACAACCCCGCCGTGAAAAGACATCTTTCAAGGGGATTGGCCGTGCAATGAAATATTTAACGCACTATAAGCGCCAGGCCGCGTTACCATACGTCTTTCTTATTATTGCCACGCTTTCACAGTTGGCTGTGCCGCACATGATCCGCAATGTGATTGATGCGGTCACCAGCGGATTTCTGGCAAGCCAGGTTTTATCTGCGCTTGAGAATATTCCCACGCAGTTTGTCAGTACAGCGCTGCCAAGGATTCTTGAATCCCTGGGTTACGATTCTGCCATGACCCTGGATCAGCTCAAGGGCATGCTTGAAGCAGACCTGGGTATTGCGCCGCGTGCGTTGATCACCGCCCTCGTTGCCATTGTTGGTTTCGCCCTCCTGCGTGGATTATTCTCCTTCCTGCAAGCGTTTTGGGCGGAGAAGAATTCCCAGTCTGTTGCGTATGATTTGCGAAATGATTTATACGCCAAGATCCAACAGTTGTCTTTCGCGTATCACGATAAAAATCAGACAGGTCAGTTGATGATCCGCGCGACGGATGATGTGGAGAAGGTGCGGCTTTTTATTGGACAGGGTTTATTACAACTTGTTGGCGCTGTGATTTTGCTGTCTGGCACGGTCATTATTTTATTCTCGTCGAATGTCTCTCTCGCGTGGACAGCCATGCCGATTTTACCGATTGCAATTGTGTTGTTTGGTGTCTTTTCAAGTCTGGCCCAACCCATGTTTAAGAAAGTGCAGCAAAAACTTTCGGCTCTGAATACGGTCTTGCAGGAAAACCTGGCGGGGATTAAAGTGATCAAGTCGTTCACGCGCGAAAAGGAACAGCAGGCAAAATTTCGTGCCGCTGCAGATGCCTCGATGGATCAATCGATCGCAGTGAATCGCTTATTCATGTTTTTGTTTCCGCTTGTGTTCTTGATCGCGAACCTTGGTCAAGCTGCGATCCTTTATGTGGGCGGTAAGCAAATTATCCTCGGCACGCTGACGATTGGCGCGTGGCAGGAATTTTCTCTCTATCTGATGTACCTGTTTTTTCCCATCATGATGTTCGGCATGATCGTCACGCAGATGGGACAAGCTGCTGCGTCCGCTGACCGCATCTTTGAGATTTTGGATGCCAAGAGCGATATCGTGGATAAGCCCAACGCATTCAGGCTTCCCGCGGTCAAAGGTGATGTGAAATTCGAGAATGTCACTTTCCGTTATGTGGGTGGCGGCGATCCTGTTTTGAAGAATGTTACATTTGAAGCAAAGCCGGGTGAAACGATTGCCTTGCTCGGCGCCACGGGTTCAGGCAAGACCAGTATCATCAATTTGTTGCCTCGTTTCTATGACCCAAACGAAGGTCGCATCACGATCGATGGTCATGATCTGCGTGATGTAACACTGGATTCGCTCCGCTCACAAATTGGTATCGTACTCCAGGAAACAACCTTGTTCAGCGGAACCATTAGTGAGAACATTGCCTTTGGTAAACCCGAGGCCACTCCCGAAGAAATTCAAGCCGCCGCAAAAGCCGCCGCTGCGCATGACTTTATTATGTCATTCCCTGAAGGCTACAATACACATGTCGGTGAACGGGGTACTACTCTTAGTGGAGGACAAAAACAACGCGTGGCTATTGCACGCGCACTCCTGCTTGATCCGCGCATCCTCATTCTCGATGACTCAACATCCAGCGTCGATGTTACAACCGAGTCATACATTCAAGCCGCGCTTGAAACACTGATGAAGGGACGTACTTCCTTTGTCATTGCACAGCGCATCAGTACTGTGATCAACGCCGATAAGATTCTTGTGCTTGATAAAGGCCAGGTCGTGGCACAAGGCAGGCATGCTCAACTGATGGAAGAAGAACCGATCTATGCTGAAATTTATAACTCGCAAATACTGGTACATGAAAATGAAAATTAACGACACAACATTATCGCTGAGCAGAATGAAGACATGTTCTTTATCTGAACGAAATCGAAGTGCTGGATTTATATCAATTATGTTCTTCAACTTCGCAGCACAAGAAGCAAAAGTGCCGGCCTGTGCTCAGGACGAAAGAGGTGCGCTATGATGGGCGGCGGCGGTCATAACCGCTTTGGTGGTGCGCTCAATCAAGAAACGATCAAGCCGCGTAATCTGGGTGAAACACTGGTTCGTCTGGGTAATTATTTTGGACGCTTCTGGTACATGATTGCCCTGGCTGTGCTGTTTGTTATTTTCGCCACCTGGACTCAAGTAACCTCTCCTGAATTATTGGGGCAAGCCACAGATTGTTTCCTCGTCCCTGCCGGCAGCAGTGCATTTGCTTCCATCTCCCCCGCGTCTCCTGCTGACCCAAAAGCAGTATCCAGCTGTTGGCTTGGAATAACTGAAGACCCGTCCACGTTGTCTTATTCGCGACAGGTCATCTATAAAGCCTATCACCTTGGTGGGTATATAACCCCCGACCTTGCAACCGCCACAAATGACGAGCGGGTGATCGGTATGTTTCGTTTGATCCTGATTGTCATTGCATTGTATGTGTTGGGTGCAGTCCTGACAGGTACAACCTTCTTTGCCATGGCATGGACAGGTCAACATGTACTTCGTACCCTGCGCGTTGAAGTGTTTGAGAAGTTACATTCTCTCTCACTTAGTTTCTATGCCGAACACGAAGCAGGCGACCTGATGAGCCGTATTACAAATGACACATCCGCAATTGAGCAGGCATTTTCATTTGCGCTTGTCAATGTTTTCAGCGGTGCCCTTCTGCTGGTGTGGGTCGCATATAACATGCTGACATTGAGCCTGCCGTTCGCTTTGCTTTCGCTGGCAGTATCTCCATTGATGTTCATCGCCACGGTCTGGTTTTCAGGAGAGGCACGCAAGGCTTTCCGCAAAAGTCGTGAGGAAATTGGCAATGTAAATGCAGAATTGCAGGAGACCATATCAGCAGTGCGCGAAGTGCAAGCCTTTAACCGCGCAGACGAAAATATCGAGCAGTTCAAGGAAGTCAACGCCGCCAACCGTGACGCCAATGTTCGTGCTGTGGCTTACACCTCCGCGCTCGGTCCAACGCTTGAAGCCCTTTCCTATCTTGGGCTTGCCATTGTTACAGGCGTGGGCGGCTGGTACCTGCTGACAGGAGATTTGCTTTTTGGTACGATGGTGACGATCGGGCTGGTGATTACATTTCTAGCCTACGTACAGCGTTTCAATCAACCGATTCAACAGATCGCCGTGCTTTGGACAAACATCCAAAATGCCATAGCGGGTGCAGAGCGTATCTTCACCATTCTCGATGAGAAACCCGTTGTCGTTGATAAACCTGGAGCCAGAGCGATGCCCGAGATCAAAGGCCGGGTTGAATTTAATGAGGTCAGCCATGAATATGAAGATGGCGTACCGGTCTTGAAGGAAGTTTCATTTTCCGCAGAACCTGGGCAAACCATCGCCATTGTGGGACCAACAGGTGCAGGCAAGACCACCATTATTAACTTATTGCCTCGCTTTTACGATGTGACGCATGGCTCGGTAAAAATTGACGGTGTCGATGTGCGCGATGTCACCGCCGAATCCATCCGTAAGCAGGTGGGTATTGTGCTGCAGGATACCTTCCTGTTCAGCGCATCGGTTATGGATAACATCCGCTTTGGGCGGCCTGACGCAACCGATGAAGAAGTCTACGCTGCCGCCAAACTCGCCAACGCTGATTCATTCATCGAACGTCTTCCTGAAAAGTATGAAACAGTGCTCGGCGAACGCGGTTCGGGTCTTTCTCAGGGACAACGTCAATTGCTTTCGATCGCGCGCGCCGCACTTGCAGATCCGCGTGTGCTGATCTTGGATGAAGCAACTTCCAGCGTGGACACACGCACCGAGCGTCTTATCCAGAAAGCGTTTGATGCATTACTTAAGAGCCGCACCTCATTCGTCATTGCGCATCGCTTGTCCACCATCCGCAATGCAGATATGATCCTCGTGCTGAAAGATGGTCAGATCATCGAACGCGGCAGGCACAATGAACTGCTTGATGCAAAAGGTTTCTATTACGAGTTATATATGAGCCAATTCAAGAGGCAGGAAGAGTTGGAAGGGTAGATTGTTTTACGTAATGCAGGCCGCCAGGTTTTTCAAGAACCTGGAGGCCTGCATTTTCAAAGCAAAATGATTGTAATTCGCCCAATGCCAATTTCCTGTCAGGAACATTTAACTGCTAAACAACGGCTGTGCAAATGAAAATCCTGACCGAAATCCAGCGCCACAAAGGGTTCAATATCCACGGGAAAACTTTTCACCGCACTGCAGTGCGCGCAGTCATCCTGAGGGGGCGGGATCTGCTAATGGTTTTTTCCTCTGCAGTCGGTGATTATAAATTCCCGGGCGGCGGGGTTGAAAATGGTGAAATACATGAGCAGGCGTTAGCGCGTGAGCTGCTTGAAGAGTGTGGTGTGTCCCTGCTCGGATTGACCGGTGAACTGGGCGCGATCATCGAATACGATCTTGCTCAAGAAGAAGATTTCGATGTATTCAAGATGACTTCACACTATTATTTTTGCCAGGCAGGGGATGATTTTGGCATGCAAACACTGGATGATTACGAAAAAGATTTGGGATTCAAACCTGTCTGGGTGGATATTGATTTTGCGATTTCAGCAAATTGCTTGTTGCTCAATTTGGAGACTCCCCCCGCATGGTTGCGACGCGAAATTTTTATCCTTGAATATATAAGGCGGTTCATGTAAATAATCGGCTATATCAATACATCCAACAGTTTTGATGTATCCGGCAGGATCAGATCTGCGCCCATTTTTTTCAACTCCGGCTCTTCGCCAAACCCGCATAACACGCCCACCGTTTGTGCACCAGCAGATTTTCCAGCGCGAATGTCCACGGTGGTATCACCAATCATCAGACAGTTTTCGGCAGGGACATTCATTTTTTGCGCGGCAAACAGGATGGGATCAGGATAGGGCTTGGTATGTTTTGTTGACAACCCGGTCACGATCACATCAAAATATTTCAACAGGTCGAAGTGTTCCAAAAAGGCCATTGTGCCATCTTCATCTCGCGCGCTGACAACCGCCATCGGGTAATGTCCATGTAATTGCTTGAGCAATTCATCCACACCAGGGACAAGCAGAAATTTCCCTGGCGCATATCTGTGGTGGCGGGATAGCCAGTGGATGATGGCGATCATCTCATCGTCAACGCCAAGGGTATCTGCAAGGCTGAGTAATGCGTTGCCGGGGGCTTCGATCCACATAATGAAGCGGTGCGCAATGCGGGTGGGGTTTTTGAACAGGAAATGTGGAAAAAAACGTCTGACCTTCTGGGCGTATAGGTCATCACTATTGCTTAGTGTTCCATCTATATCGAAACACAAGGCTCTTATGCGCAGTAAATCAAGGGACATGGCGCAATTGTACCAAAAGGGCTATACTTCCAGTTAAGGGTATAAAAAAATTGCGAAATGTGATTTAATAAGTCCATGCCAGAAGACCATTCCCAATCACTGCTCGAATTATTGATCAACGTTAGTCGCGAGGTTGCCACAGCGCTTGATCTTCGCACGGTTTTGCAGCGTCTACTCTATGCAGCCATGCAGCATGTGGGAGGAGAGCGCAGCAGCATCATTGTGATGGATGATTCTGGCAAACCTGTGGATGCAACTATTGTATATGGGAAGCAATTCCACGAACATACAACCCAGCAATTGCGCGATACCGTGGAGCGCGGACTCGCTGGGTGGGTGGTAAAGTATCGTAAATCTGCGCTTGTACCCGATACCAGCAAGGACCAACGCTGGCTGCGCCGTGCAGATGATTCTGTTGATCAGAGCGGCGCAAAATCTGCAATCTGTGTACCATTGTTGGCGCGTGACCGGTTGGTGGGGGTGTTGACGCTTGTCCATTCTGTGCCGAATGCGTTTAACGAACAACATTTGGAATTAATGCAAGCCATTGCCGACCAGGCAAGTGTGGCGGTTTTGAATGCACGTTTGTACACCGAAAGTCAGCGCACTGCGCGGGTAATGACAGCCCTGGCAGAGGCAGCGGCTGCGATCAATGCCTCACTCGAGATGCCTGATGTTTGGCGGCGTGTTCTTAATCAGACCATGCAAGCCTTGCAGGTTGAAACGGTGGCTCTGGCTTTGATCGATACCGTGAGCAATGACCTTGTCTTTCATGCTGCAGCGGGGCATAACTCCGGAACCATTCCCGGCCGGCACATTGTCAAAGGGCAGGGGTTGGCGGGACAGGTGGTAAGCAGTGAACGCGGGTTGGTCATACCCGCCGTCAAAAAAGGCCCGCATTATAGTGAGGCGGACAGCTTTGGCGCAATCGAAATGCGGGCTGTGGCCATTGCCCCGATACAATCCCAGGGAAAGGTCATCGGCGTGCTGATGGCGATCAATCCAATATCCGGCGCGTTCGATCCTGATGCGTTATTGGTGATGACGGGTTTGGGAAGTCTGGCCGGAACGACAATTCAGAACGCGCAATTTTTGGATCGTTTGCAAAAAGCACACCAGCGTTATCGTGAGTTATTTGAAGACAGTGTGGACCCAATCGTGATCACAGATTGGGAAGGCAAAATATTGGAAGTCAATCGTCAGGCAGTGGTATTAAGCGGCTACAGCAGCGAAGCACTGCACGCCATGAGCATCGACCTGCTGCATGAAGTTAAATGGAATAAAACGGGTTCGAAATTTGAAACTCTCAGGCATAGCGCTGGATGTAGTTATGAATCGGTTTTACGCCAGCAAAACGAGGTCGAGAGACCCGTGGAAGTCCATGCGCACCGGGTTGAATTTGAAGAAACTGATTCTGTGCAGTGGATCCTGCGGGACATTACCGAACGTAAAGAACTTGATGCCCTGCGCGATGATATGATAGCCATGATCTATCACGACTTGCGCTCGCCCCTTGGCAATATTGTCTCAAGCCTCGAATTGATGGACGGCATGCTCCCGCCGGATGAGACACTGCGTACCATGCTCAATATAGCCAGGAATTCCACCGGGCGTATTCAGCGTTTAATTAATTCCCTGCTTGATATCAACCGTCTTGAAGCGGGACAGCCGATCGTAGACCAGCATGCCATAGACCCGCTATTGTTAATTCGTGAAGCGCTCAAGGATGTTGACCCGTCTGCGGCAAGCCGTCATCATACAGTGGAAAATAAAGCGCTGGGTGTGCTTCCGCTGATTTGGGTGGACGTGGATATGATTCATCGTGTCTTCATTAACTTGTTGGAAAACGCAATCAGGTACACACCAACGAATGGACAAATTGAGATCGGTGCACAAACAAACAGCGGGGCTTCCGTCAAGTTTTGGGTGCGCGATAATGGTCCAGGTATTTCAGCCACAGACCGTGATCGAATTTTTGAGAAATTTATCCGCTTACGCGGCAAGAACAATCCCAGCGGAATTGGTGTGGGGCTGGCATTTTGCAAGCTGGCCGTGCAAGGGCACGGTGGACAAATTTGGGTGGAGAGCGAGTTGGGTAAGGGAACCACATTCTGGGTCACCCTGCCTGTTGCGCAAAAGATGGCAACCGGGCAGCTCAAGCGCCAGACAGGCAGGTTGATCATGAAGGAAGACAGGACGCCCTAGTTTGGCCGGTAGTCCATTCAGCGCACAATTTTCAACCAGCAACTGTAAAAAATTAAAGATTTATCTTAGGAGAAGTATGCAGGAAATCACAGGTAATATTTACATCGAAGACCAGTTTCACGGTGTCACGTTGGGAGTGATCGTCACTCCGCGTGGGCTCATTCAAATTGATGCCCCTCCCTCGCCTGAAGATGTGCGTTCATGGCGTGCCGCGCTAATGAACCTGGGTGGCGGTATGGAGCGTGCGCTGGTGAACCTGGATGCTCACCCAGACAGGACCCTCGGGGCCCGTGCCATGGATTGTATCGTGATCGCGCATGAAAAAACCGCCAGCACATTTCGTACCCGCCCCAACACATTCAAGGCTCAGGGCGAAGAGACCGGTGCAGACTGGGAATCGATTCCTGGTTTGGGTAGTGTGCGCTGGGTTCCACCTGAGATATCATTCCTCAATCAAATGACCCTGCATTGGGGGGATACTCCTGTGTTGCTCGAACATCACGCCGGACCCTCCAGCGGATCCATTTGGGTGCGCATGCCCGAAGAAAAAATTGTTTTTGTTGGAGATGCTGTACTCAAAAACCAACCCCCATTCTTTGCAGGCGCAAACCTCACTGACTGGATCTCGGCGCTTGAAATTTTACTTAGCCCGGCCTTCAAGGGCTATACCATTATCAGCAGCCGAGGCGGTGTGGTGACAACAAACGTTGTGAAGACCCAACTTGATTTTATAAAACATGTTAACGAAAAACTGGACAAGGTCACGACAAAAAAGACAAACCCGGCCGCGATCGAAAAACTGGTCACCTCTCTTTTAACATGGTTCAAAGCCCCGGCCGCACGCCAAAAGCAATTTGCCCAACGCCTGCGTTACGGCTTGCTTCATTACAACTCGCGCCCGAGCCATGTTTCCGGGCAGTTTAACGAAATGCAATAATGAATACAACCCAACCCATCCTTGAATTAACCCGCGGGCGTGTTGTGGAGGCTGTTCATTTTGGCTCAATTGCCATTGTGGATTCAAAAGGTAAACTTTTACATTCCTGCGGCGACCCGGATATGGTCGCCTTTTTGCGCTCGTCTGCCAAGCCATTTCAAGCCATCCCATTTATTGAACGCGGCGGTGCGGAGCATTTTAATTTTACGCAAAAAGAACTGGCAATTTCTTGTGCCTCGCACGAGACCGCTCAGATTCATTTGGATACCGTAAAAGCAATGCAGGAGAAAATTGGAATTCACGAAGATGATTTGCAATGCGGCGCACACATGCCTGGTGACTCGGCTATGTTAAGAATGGTAATTCAACAGGGTGTCACCCCAACACCCAACTTCAACAACTGTTCGGGCAAACATACCGCCATGTTGGCACATGCTAAAATGCGCGGACTGCCTTTGGAAAATTATCTCGATCCATCCCATCCCATTCAACAGGATATTCTTGCCGTGCTCTCTGAAATGTGCGGAATTGAGAAGGAGAAAATTGAACTGGGCATTGATGGCTGCTCCGCCCCAAATTTTGCGATCCCACTTGCCAATGCAGCTTTGGGAATGGCGCGCCTGTGTGATCCGCGTGGATTAAGTGAAACCCGGGCAACCGCATGTAAGAAAATTACCAGCGCCATGACGACTCACCCGGAAATGGTTGGCAATTATGGCGAGTTCGACTGTGAGTTGATGACAGTCGGCGCAGGCAAAATTGTCACCAAACGCGGCGCGGAGGGTTTCCAGATCGTCGGGTTAATGCCGGGCGTGTACGGTGATAATGGTGTTGGGATCGCCTTCAAGGTTACAGATGGCGATGCATCACGATTGAATGATGAATTGGTATCCAGCGCCCGTGTGCGCCCTGCTGTTGCGCTTGAAATTCTAAGCCAATTAAAAGCTTTGGATGAAGCCCAATTAAGATCACTCTCAGGTTTTGGTCCTAAAAAACAACTCAAAAACCATCGTGGACTTGTGACTGGCGAATCACATCCGGTCTTTGATCTTTTCTCATGAAGCATTTGCAAAAGCGCGCGCTTGTGATCCACAATAAATTGATCGAGGCTTTTGGCGAACCTGTCTGGCGCACGCCTTTGCCCGCCATTGACGAACTCGTCTCGACCATTCTTTCCCAAAACACAAACGATATAAATCGTGATCGGGGTTTTAATGCCTTGCGCGCAAAATTTCCAAACTGGGAAGCCGTGCGCGATGCCAGCCCGGAAGAAGTGGTTGAAGCCATTAGACCTGCCGGGCTTGCAAATCAAAAGGGTCCACGCATCCAGCAGGTTTTGCGCGCCATTACCATGGAACGCGGTTCTCTTAACCTGGACTTCTTAACAGACCTGTCCGTTGACGAAGCACGTGCATGGCTGACAAAATTTAATGGCGTGGGACCCAAAACTGCCGCCATCGTTTTATGTTTTTCGCTAAACATGTCTGCTTTTCCCGTGGATACACATATTTATCGCGTCAGTGGGCGGATCGGCTTGCGACCCGAAAAGATGACGGTAGAGCAGGCTCATACGCACTTGGAATCCGTATTTTCGCCTGAAACGTATTATGCGGCGCATTTGAACATTATCCGCCTGGGAAGGGAGGTCTGTGGTGCGCGTAAACCAAATTGCCCGCAGTGCCCGATTCGGGAGGTTTGTGATCATGGGGCTAATGTAAATCCGTAAACAGGCAAACCAGGTGATGAAAGTGGATATCCCTTCTGCCAGCTTGGTTTTGGAAAAACTTGGTGTTCCGCACAAAGTTTTTCGGCATGAGGATCCTGTGATGTCTTTTGAGCAAGCTGCCAGGGAGCGGGGTCAGCGTGTTTCGCAAATTGTTCGCAGCATTTTATTCCGAATTGCAGAAAATGAATTTGTAATGGTATTGGTTGCTGGTTCGGCGCAGGTATCGTGGAAAATTTTGCGTAAGCACTTGGGTGTGTCACGGATCACGATGGCAACGGAAGATGAAGTTTTTGCGGTGACAGGATATCTTGTCGGGACGGTGAGCCCTTTTGGATTGCCTCACCCGCTCAAGGTGTTGATCGATCCGAGCGTGGTGCATGAAGAGCAAATATCCATCGGGTCGGGAATCCGCAATACGGCGATCATCATGAAGAGCGCAGATTTGCGTCACGTGTTGAACGAGGCACAGCTTGTGTCCCTGGTTTTAATTTAATAATGCGAAGGCATAATGTATGGATCATATAGTTTATCTTGCACTCGGAAGTAACATGGGAAACCGCCTTGCGAATCTCAAGACGGCAATCGGCAACCTGACGCCGCAACTTGCAGTGAAAAATAGATCGTCAGTGTATGAAACGCCGCCCTGGGGTTTCACAGCGCAAGCCAATTTTTTAAACCAGGTGGTCATGGCAGAAACATATCTTAAGCCCCAGGCGCTTCTTGGGCATTTGAAGCGGCTTGAAATGGCGTTGGGACGTGTGCCTAATTTTCAAAATGGACCACGCCTGATAGATATTGATATTTTATTCTTTGATGACCTGATGTTGGAAACACCGCAGCTGGTGATTCCCCACCCGCGATTGCATCAACGAGCCTTTGTGCTTGTGCCTCTGTCGGAGATCGCCCCGGATTATGTTCATCCAATGTTAGGCAAACCCATTCACAAGTTGTTGGACGGTGTGGATCGCAGTGACATTAAATTATTTAAATAGGGCAGGTGTGCAGTCTGATGGGTTTCTGAAAATATTTGATGGGATACAAACCCATCCTGAACAAATTTATCAAGGAGATTTTCAAATGGATATCGAAGTTATTCATCGCCCGTCGTACTCGCTCGCAATTGCCAAACTTGCACCCAATGAACGTATCCGCGCCGAGGCTGGCGCGATGGTAAGTATGTCTGGCGGGGTGCAGATCGAGACCAAAGCTGAAGGTGGCTTGCTCAAGTCACTGGGACGTGCCGTGCTTGGCGGCGAATCCTTCTTCCAAAATTTCTTTGTCGCACCGGTAAATGGCGGTGAAGTGACCCTTGCACCGGAATTACCCGGTGACATTGCCGTGATCGAAATGAGCGGTGATAAACTGATGGTGCAGGCCGGTTCATACATGGCTTCCGAGACGGGTATCGAATTGACCACCAAGGTCAGCATCAAAGCCTTCATGTCTGCCGAAGGGATTTCCATGCTCGAAGCAAGTGGAACTGGCACCTTGCTGGTTTCATCCTATGGTGCGATCTATGAGAAGGCTCTGGGCGCAGGTGAAAAATATATTGTGGATACCACCCATCTCGTTGCCTTCGATGCCACGATCGGTGTGCAGCCCAAGCCCATTGGCGGGCTCAAGTCCACTTTGTTCAGCGGCGAAGGATTTGTCGTGGAATTAACCGGTCCCGGTAAGGTTTATATTCAAACCCGCTCGCCACAGGCCTTGATCAACTGGATCATTCCGCAGCTTCCCAAACCGCCGTCATCATCCAATCAATAAATTGCCATTGGCTTGTATAATAGGTGCAGGACGGAACAGATTCGTCCTGCATTTTCTTTTGCGCATTAGGAGAACCATGAAAATTGTCCGTTATCAAACCAATAGTGATGCCGTGAACTACGGCTGGATACTGGAGGACAAGATCGGTGAAATCCAGGGTGATATTTTTGGCGAATACCGTCGCCGTGAAGCCAAAACGCCACTGCTGGAAGTGAAACTTGCAGCGCCCTGCGTGCCAGGTAAAATTTTATGTGTGGGGCGCAATTATGTGGAACATGCCAGGGAACTTGGCAATGAAGTGCCGAAAGTGCCGCTTATCTTTCTTAAGCCGCCTTCTTCGATCATTGCCAATGGCGAACATATTATTTTGCCGCCACAGTCAAATCAGGTTGAGCATGAAGCAGAACTGATTGTTGTCATCGGCAAACGCGGACGAAATATCACGCCTGAAGCAGCCAGGGAGTATATCTTTGGCTATACCATCGGCAATGATATTACGGCGCGTGACCTGCAAAAGACGGATGGTCAATGGACGCGTGCCAAAGGTTTTGACACCTTTTGTTCCTTTGGCCCCTGGATCGATACAGAGTTTGATGCTTCTGACGCGGTGGTCACTTGCCGTGTGAATGGTCAAATGCGTCAAATGGCATCCACCCGCGACATGGTGTTTAACGTCAGCACCTTGATCGCTTACATCTCTTCTGTAATGACGCTTGAGCCAGGTGATATCATCTTTACCGGCACTCCCGCAGGCGTGGGTGTGCTAAAGAATGGGGATGTGGTTGATGTGGAAATTGAAGGGCTGGGAAAGCTAAGCAATCCTGTAAAAATATAGATGCCATGTCTTATGTCCGGCGGCATTCTTTTGTGACGCAGGTAAAGGACAGGGTGGTAAATGGGAATTAAAACTTTCCCTGAAATTTATCCTTCAACCATGCTCCTCGAAGAGCAATGGTTGCCCAGCCCAGGATGGATCAGTGTAGGAGATCAGCTATGACAATAAATGAATTTCAAACTTTTCTCGCGCAATACCCCACGTACGCAAATACCGCATCCATGGATTTGCTTCGTAAAAAAGATTATTCACGCCTGGACGAAGGCGAACATGTCTACCTGGATTACACCGGCGGAGGCATCTATGCAGAGTCGCAGATAAAAAAACATCATCAACTTTTGCATGAAAATGTTTTTGGCAACCCGCATTCAACCAATCCCACCTCACTTGCTGCAACCGAGATGGTTGAAAGGGCGCGTAATTATATTCTTAAATTTTTCAACGCCGACCCCGGGGAATACCTTGCCATCTTTACGGCCAATGCCAGCGGCGCCTTGAAGTTGATCGGCGAGTCTTACCCATTCTCAAAGGGGCGTTACCTGCTGACATTTGACAATCATAACTCGGTCAACGGGATTCGGGAATTTGCTCATGCGCGCGGGGCTGAAGTGACCTATATTCCGGTCATGCTGCCTGAAATGCGGGTGGATGATTCGCAGCTTGAACTCGAGTTAAATCAGCCTTCGGAGAGCGGACACAACCTTTTTGCTTTTCCTGCCCAGTCTAATTTCTCCTCGGTTAAACATCCACTCGAGTGGATCGAGAAGGCTCATTCCCATGGCTGGGATGTACTGCTTGACGCTGCTGCGTATGTGCCAACCAATAAACTGGATTTGAGTGAGATCAAACCCGATTTTGTACCGATCTCATTTTATAAGATATTTGGCTACCCAACTGGAATTGGCGCATTGATTGCACGCAAATCGGCGTTGGCAAAACTGCACCGTCCCTGGTTCGCTGGCGGAACCATTACCGTTGCCTCAGTTCTGGGGGATAAATATTATCTTGCGGATGGAGCTGCCGCCTTTGAGGATGGAACGCTTGATTACCTGAATATACCTGCCATTGAGATTGGGTTGAGACATATTGAAGCCATTGGCTATGATGTCATCAGTGAGCGGGTCAGAACGCTGACTGGTTGGCTGCTGGATCATCTCACACAGATGAAACACAGCACAGGCGAGCCGCTGGTGCGTTTGTTCGGGCCCAAATCCACAGAAGGGCGTGGCGGCGCAGTCACGGTCAATTTTTACGACAAAAACGGCAAAGCCTATGATCATCGCTTTATCGAAAGCGAAGCCAACAAAGTCAACATTTCGCTCCGCACAGGCTGTTTCTGCAACCCGGGTGCAGGTGAATTGGCGCTTGGCATCTCCCGTGTTGAGCTGGACGTGTGTTTTACCCGCCAGGATCATCAGGATAGATTATCCATTGACGACTTCCGCCTGTGTATTGACGGAAAATCCTCCGGTGCGGTGAGAATTTCCGTGGGCATGGTCACGAATTTCAACGATGTGCAATCGTTTTTGTTGTTCGCAAAAGGACTACTTTCCTAAATGTTATAAGTTTTTATTAAAACCGAAAAGCCTGCAAAGCGTACAAGGCCCCCTCCCAAAAAAAATCTTTGCGTCTTTTGCGGTATAAGGATGTTTTATGAATGGACAAGTTCGTTCCGCCATAAAGCCTGGCAGTACTGTGCTGATCGTCTTAAAACAAGACCAGCGCACAGGAAAATTGACCAGGGGTATCGTCAAGGATATTCTTACCAAATCACCCAATCATCCGCATGGGATCAAAGTCCGGTTGGTGGATGGACAGGTGGGACGGGTTAAGGAACTTGTGGACCCAGCCGGCGGTGATTGATGGAAAATGTCAACATTAGGCAGGTTACTGCAGAAGATCTTGAGGCATGCTTCGTTATTGAAACTGCTTGTTTCCCGCCCTCCGAATCGGCTGACAAGGAAACCATTGCGCTCCGTATTGCCAAATTCCCGCAGGGGTTTCTGGTTGCAGAGGTGGCGGGACAACTTGTTGGGATGCTCAACAGCGGCTGTACGAACAAGGCAGACCTCAGTAGTGAGGATTTGAAGAAGTTGATCGGTCACGATGCAGCCGGCGGAAATCTGGTCGTGTTCTCGCTGGCTGTTCACCCGAATTTCCAAAAACGCGGAATTGCCCGCCGGTTAATGAAGTACTTTTTTGAGGAAGCGCGCAGACTTGAAAAACAAAAAATCCTGCTGATCTGTAAACAGGAATTGGTTGGCTATTACCAAAGACTTGGCTTTGTCCATCTGGGTGGATCCAAATCCACACATGGTGGGTCAGTCTGGCATGAGATGGGCTTCTTTATGATGGATTAATTTGCCAGCTGACTTATTTGCCCCTTTTTCTGCACTTAAAAACCATATTTAATTACGACGATTAATCATGAATATTTTATTCTTTATATTCCTTGTCAGCGCATTCATTGTTTCATCCTGCGGGATCCCGGTCGCGGCCACTTCCACAGCGGTTCCCATGGTCACTCCGTCATCAATTTCCACGACAGGAATACAGCCAACAAATAAAGTTTCCCCCACGGTTGCTCCTGTTTGTATTTCCTCCGAACCCACACAAGCAGATATTGATCGCGCACTCGCCTACACCGGTGAGCTATTCAGTACGCCCGATTGGGAGCAAAGCTACTCTTTAAACGGATCTACAGTTACTGTGTTATGGCAGGGAGTTCCACAAAGTGCGTTGGTGTATCTTGAGGCGCGGAATATGCCTTGTGGATATGGGGAACTTGATTTAAATAAGGACTTCAGTGATGAAAACTGGAAGACCGTCTTTGTCAATTACGAAAGTTATGAAATGATTGATGAATGTAAAACAGGAACAGGTTTAAGGTTGTATGAATTTAAGACTCACAACCAGGGCTTTGAATACAAGATCAGGTACTGGGTCGAGAATGACACGGATGCGCGGGTTATTGTGACCATGATCGTTTTCCCCCTTGAATCAAATTTGTTATTGGATGAATATTCATCCAAGCTTTTTCCAGACTATTCAACCTGTCCATGAAACCTGGATTTTATAAGAAAAGGAAACCCTTATGACCTCTCGCTACGATATTTTGTTCCAACCGGTCAAGATCGGCCCGGTCATTGCGCCGAATCGATTTTATCAAGTCCCACACTGTAATGGATTTGGTTGGCGTATGCCGCAGAGTTTGGCTGCCATGCGTGGAATTAAAGCCGAAGGCGGCTGGGGTGTGGTCTGTACTGAGGAAGCGGAAATCCATCACACCAGCGACCTTTCCCCATATTTTGAGGGACGACTTTGGAATGATGACGATATTCCCGCTTTGCAGATCATGACTGAAGCGGTTCACAAGCATGGGGCATTGGCTGGCATCGAACTCACCTATAACGGACACGATGCCTCAAACCTGTATTCACGTGCGGCTCCATTTGACCTGCGTACACGGGGAATTGTTGGTGCCAGCGGGTACGAACCCGGTCAATCACGAGCTGCAAGCAAGAGTGACCTCAAACAGATCCGTACATGGCATCGTAATGCTTCCATCCGCGCCAAAAAAGCAGGCTTTGACATTATTTGTTGTTATGCTGCTCATAACCTGGCACTCGCGTTCCATTTCCTGTCAAAGGAAAACGACCGTGCTGATGAATATGGCGGCACACTCGAAAATCGCGTGCGTTTCCTGCGTGAAATCATCGAAGAAACAAAGGAAGCTGTTGGCGATACCTGTGGAGTTGCCCTGCGCTTTGCAGTGGACGAATTGCTCGGTCCTTCGGGGATGCAATCAACAGGCGAGGCACAGGATATTGTTTCCATGCTTGCCGAACTCCCCGACTTGTGGGATGTCAACATCAGTAACTGGTCGAATGACTCAAGTACCTCCCGTTTTGAAAAAGAGGGGAATCAGGAAAAATATATCTCCTTCGTTAAGAAGCTGACCACCAAGCCTGTCGTTGGTGTGGGACGCTACACTTCACCTGATTCGATGGTGTCCGCCATTGAGCGTGGGATCATGGATCTGATAGGCTCGGCGCGTCCCAGCATTGCCGACCCGTTCCTTCCCAACAAGATCAAGGAAGATCGTCTTGAAGATATCCGGGAGTGCATCGGTTGTAATATTTGCGTCACTGGTGATACACGCTATGTTCCCATTCGGTGTACGCAAAACCCAACCATGGGCGAGGAATGGCGGCGCGATTGGCATCCTGAACTCATCGCGCCGAAAAAATCTGCAGAAGAAATTCTTATTGTCGGTGCAGGACCTGCGGGATTGGAGGCGGCGCGGGCGCTGGGACAGCGTGGGTATCATGTCATCCTGACTGAAGCAAAACGCGAGGCAGGTGGACGCGTTGCCCTTGAGTCTGCGCTTCCTGGCTTGAGTGAGTGGCGGCGTGTGGTGGATTGGCGGATGACGCAGATAAACAAAACTCCAAATATTTATTTCTATCCTTCCAGCTCGATGACAGCAAAGGATGTTCTTGAAGCCGGCGCACCACACGTCATCCTTGCCACTGGTTCCAATTGGCGGCGCGATGGTGTGGGACGTTATCTCTCGCGTCCTGTTCCAGGCGAAGCAAAAATTTTCACCCCTGATGATTTTCTGGAATCAGGCGGATTGCCGCCTGTGCTTCAACAGCAATCCGCCGAATCGCGAAAAGTTGTGATCTATGACGACGATCATTATTATATGGGCAGTGTCCTTGCTGAATTGCTGGCACAAAATGGATGTGAAGTCACCCTGGTGACTCCCGCTCCCTCAATTTCCTACTGGACGCAATTTACCCTTGAACAGAATCGCATTCTCAAGCGGCTGAACGCCTTAAACGTTTCCCTGCTTCCAGGCCATTTTATTACCTTGCTGACCCCAACGACTGTCAGCATTACGAATATTAACACCAGCGCCAAGTCTGTTCTCCCCTGTAATTCTGTGGTCATGGTTACAGACCGGATTCCCAATGACGCCCTCTATCACGAACTGGAGCCCGCATTGGAGGAGGGGAAACTCAAATCCCTGCGTCTCATCGGTGATGCTGAAGCGCCCAATATCATTGCCCAGGCTGTATTTAGCGGGCATCTCGCCGCACGTGAATTCGATGAGCAGATCGATCCTGCAGAAACACCTTTCAAAGTGGAGCGGATTGTTTTGTAAATACTTTGTCACAACCGGCGGTGGATCCTTTCTGATTAATGGGATGAATTTTCTCGAAATAATGATCGCCGGTTAAGTCGGGTGTGTCGTACTCTTACTCTTTCAAGGTTGGTATAAATGTTCCCTCCCTTTCTTTTTCCCATCCTCGGTTACCTTTTTGGTTCACTGTCATTTTCCATCTGGATCACGCGCTATGTCAAAAATGTGGATGTGCGTAACTCAGGCTCAGGCCACGCCACCACAACCAATACCATTCGTCAGGCGGGGTTTGGCTGGGGCGCTTTGGTCCTGGTGCTGGATGTGGCGAAGGGCTTTATCCCAACCTATCTTGCGGTAAGCCAGGTTGACAATCCGCCTTATATCGTCGTCCTGACTTCCACTTTCGCGGTAATAGGCCACTGCTGGCCCATATTCGCCCAGTTTCGTGGAGGTATGGGACTGGCAACTGCGGGTGGTACTTTTCTCGCCGTAAACCCGCTGGCATTTCTTATCAGTCTGGGGCTTCTCATTCTTCTTGTCTTGGTGGTTCATCATTCGGCACGTGCAAGCGTCTTCACCGGTATTCTTGTCACGCCTGTCCTGTGGCTTTTCAATATTCGGGATATTTCTGTTTGGGTGACACTGGGGGCAGGGATCGTGATTGCAATTAGATTCCTGACTGACTGGAATCGAAAATATCGTGAATTATGGCTGGATCGCGATAAGGCGGAAATGGAATGATTCGGGTCTTTTTATGGAACAGCCGGCGAGCCCGATCCTCAGACCTAAATAGATCACTTCTTTTCATGCTTTTGAACAATACCATGAGCGCGGTGTGACAGATTTATTTATGCTAAAATAGATGTATTGGAGTTGACTTATGTCTGATATGGTTGAAGTGATCATTGATAGTATTCGTGTGCATTTAATGGCTCCGCAGCGCGTTCTTGTGCTTAAACAAACCGATGCTGTACGATACCTGACCATTTGGGTCGGACCTTACGAAGCAGAAGCCATTACCATTGCCCTGCAGGAAGTTGAAGTGGCGCGTCCACTCACCCACGATCTAATAAAAAGTATTTTTACAGCATTCAACGCGCGCGTTACCCGCATCGAGATCATCAAGCTGCAGGACGACATCTTTTATGGCAATATTGTCGCCGAAACCGATGCAGGCGAAATTCGAATTGACTCACGCCCATCAGATGCGATTGCAATAGCCGTGCGTGCGCACGTGCCGATCCTTGTTCATGCAGATGTGATGGAAGTGGCGGGCATGTCACCCGAGCAGGATATGCCTGCTGAGACGGGCGCCCCCGCTCACAAAGAAGCACCCGCGCCCCTTTCTGAAGAGGCAAATGATAGATTGTCCATATTTAAGGATTTCATTGACAAACTCGATATTGACGACCCCGATAAAGATAATCCCGCCTCATCCTAAAGCAGAATTCAATCAATGACAGATTATTCCCCTGAGACACCCCCCTACGGGGAGGATAATTCCGCCGCCCCTGCCAGCTCAACGTCCTCGACTGTCCCACACAGCCGGGAAGCAGAAGAAGCCGTCGTAGGGGCGGTACTGATTAATCCGGAAGTTTATTATGACGTTGCCCAATTCCTCGCGGCGGATGATTTTTATATTCACCGCAACCAATGGATTTGGGATGCTTTTGTGCGCCTGCACGAGCAGCGTATCCCTGTTGACCTGCTGACCCTTTCTGAGGAGTTGGAAAAGGTCAACCAGCTTGCTGATGTCGGTGGTTCGGCATACATTACATCACTCATCAATCAAGTACCGTCCTCGTTAAATGCGGAATCCTACGGGCGCATTGTGGAAGGACATTCGATCCGCCGCAAGATGATCACCGCTGCGAACAAGATCGCGTCCATTGCATATAATGAATCATCCACCGTGGATGACGTGATGAATGAAGCAGAGAAGGCTGTTTTCAATGTCAGTGAACGACGCCTGAAACATGACCTGCAACCGATCTCTCAAGTTCTAAGCGAGTATTATGACCGAATTGATGAGCTTGCCAAACGTCCAGAAGAAATACACGGCGTGCCAACAGGTTTTATTGATCTCGACAGAATGCTCACAGGCTTGCAGCCCTCGGACCTGCTAATAGTCGCTGGTCGACCGGGTCAGGGTAAAACAGGCTTTTTGCTCTCCATTGCCAAGAACGCCGCACTGACCCATAAAAAGCATGTTGCCATTTTTTCATTGGAAATGTCCAACGAACAGGTCGTGCAGCGTTTGATCGCCCAGGAAACAGGCATTGACTCGCAGCGTCTGCGAAACGGAAAATTACAGGAAAATGAATGGCCTCTGTTCACTCATTCCATTGAAGTGTTTTCAGATACGCATATCTATCTTGACGACACACCTGCCATTACGCCGCTGCAACTGCGGACAAAATGTCGCCGCCTGCACATGGAGTTTGGCATAGACCTGGTCATAATTGATTATCTTCAGCTCATGGGCGGCGATACACGCAACGATAACCGTGTGCAGGAGGTATCGCATATTTCACGCAGTCTAAAAGTGCTGGCGCGTGAGTTGAATGTCCCTGTGCTGACCGCCGCGCAGTTATCCCGTGCTGTTGAACAACGTACTGACAAACGCCCTGTTCTTTCGGATTTGAGAGAATCAGGATCGTTGGAACAGGACGCTGATATTGTGATGTTCATATATCGTCCTGATCAATATGAGAAGGATTCGGATAAGCAGAATATTGCCCAGATCATTATCGCGAAGCACCGTAATGGACCTGTTGGCGATGTGGAGTTGATCTTTCGCAGCGCGCTGGCAAAGTTCGAAAATGCGGCGACAAAGGTGTTTAGGCCTAACGAATAAAATACAAACAGGAAATGCCAGGGATGAAATAATCTTATCCTTTTCCAAACGGCATCCAAAAAGCCATGTCCACCTTCACCGGTTTTACCTCCTCAGAAACATTCACTCAAATTCCTGATTCTCTGCTCGCGTTGATGCGGGAGATTGCTGATATTGCAGAGTTGAAGGTGACTCTTTACGCCATTTGGCAAATTGAGCATATTGAAGGGCATTTCCGTGCATTGCGTGAGGCAAGCTTTGAGTCTGGAGCGTTGGGGCTGAGCGCCGAGGAGACCTTGCTTGGGTTGGGGAAAGCCGTTGAGCGGGGAACTCTGCTTCGGTGTGAACGCGAATCGGAGGTTTTTTACTTCCTTAATTCTCCGCGCGGACGGATATCCGCTGAGGCATTTGAAGAAGGGAAATGGCATGAATCGGCCAGGGGTTCATCTGCACTAATGAAGAAGTCAAATATATTTAAGTTGTACGAGGAAAACATTGGCGCGCTCACGCCTTTATTGTCAGATATGCTGCGTGAGGCGGAGAAAAATTATCCAAGTGTGTGGTTTGAAGAGGCGTTTGAAATTGCAGTCAGCCGCAACATTCGCAACTGGAAATATGTGGAAGCCATATTGGCGCGCTGGAAGGAAAAAGGGAAAGATGAAAGAAAAAATCAACAAGACACTGTCAAAGATGCAGACAGATACACAGACAGCGAATTCTCGGAATTCATCAACCGAGATTGAAAATTTGGTGAAAACATTGGGCGACCCGAATTGTCCACACTGCGGGGGGGCGGGCTATGTTCGCTATGATGTGCCCTTGGGACATGAGAAATTCGGCAAACTTGAATCATGCGTGTGCCGTGCAAAAGATGTGGCGGATACTGCGCGTAACCGTTTGTTCGCCATGAGCAATTTGGACCGGTTAACTCACTTGCATTTTGAAAACTTCAAGCCTGCGGGAAATGATAAAGCTAAATTTATGACGCCCCAGGAGAAGGAAAATATCTATAAAGCATTTGAGACCTGCGAAAATTTTGCGCGTTTACACACAGGTTGGATTTTGCTTGAAGGCGGATATGGCTGCGGTAAGACCCATCTTGCGGCGGCCATTGCAAATGATGCGGTGGGAAAGGGAATTCCAACACTATTTATCACTGTGCCTGACCTGTTGGACTCTCTGCGCTTTGCCTACAACGACCCCGAGACAACCTTTGAACACCGCTTTGATGAGATCCGCAACGCAGACTTGTTGATTCTCGATGATTTTGGTACACAGAATGCAACCAATTGGGCGCAGGAAAAATTATTTCAGATCATCAACTATCGTTACATCAATAAACTTGCGACGGTGATCACCACCAATTTGATGCTGGATGAAATTGAAGGACGTATCCGCTCGCGGTTGCAGGATGATGAATTCGTAAAATATGTAAAGATCAGTGCGCCTGATTATCGCCGCCCGGAAGAAACCAGCAACCCAGGCATCTCCATGTTATCCCTGCCTGAGATGAAAGCCATGACATTTGAGAAATTTCAGATGCGTGAAGATGAGATCGGCAAGGAAGCGATCACGACAGTGATCACCGAGAAGCAGGATAAGTTCGGGAATAAATATAAAGACAAGGAGATTATCCGCGTAAAAGTAACCAAAGAGGATGTGAAAACTTTACACGAAGCTTTTGGCGCGGCGGCCCATTTTTCGGAAGAGCCGCATGGCTGGCTGGTGCTTCTTGGTCAATCATTTTGTGGCAAGACTCATCTCGCTGCGGCAATTGGCAATTATCGCATTGGTCTGGGTGGACAGGCCCTTCTGGTGGAAGTCTCTGCCCTGCTGGACTATCTACGCCAGACCTTTCGCCCGAGCTCCGAAGTCCCGTTTGACAGGCGCTTCCATGAAATCCGCACCACACCGCTTCTGATTTTGGATGACCTTAAGGAAAGCGGGGCAAGTTCTGTTTGGGCAGAGGACAAGTTATACAGTGTTTTAAATTATCGCTATAATGCCCACCTGCCCACAGTGATCACCTCCACCATGCGGGCTGAATCCTTTGCATTGAGTTATTCAAATTTGTGGAATAAGTTACTGGACCCCACCATGTCTCAAATCCTTGTCATTGACATGCCTCCCTATCGGCGTGTGGCAAAAACCGGCAAAACGGGCCTGCACAAGAAGAAGTGATCGTTTTTGAGTGTGGTGATTGTGTATCTATCAAATATGGTTTGAACAAAAACCTGTTTATCAGTTGAGGTGCTGAGCCGGCGGATTTAATCCTCGTTTTCCTCAGCGCCTTTGTACCTTATTTGTTCCGATGTTTTTTGTAGTGTTTAAAAAATGCAACCTGATCCTGGCTAATGACCCTGGCTAATATGGAGTAAAAGGAGGTTGTTCCGTACTTAAGACGGCGGCCATTCTACTCTAAATTTTTTGTGAAGGAGCCATCCGTGAAAAAACGTCTTACTGGTATAGTGATCGGACAGATGATCGGTATTGTCATCGTATGTTTGATATCTGGTTTTATTGCGCTGATATCTTTTGGCGGGATCGCAGGAGTAACCATGGCTTCCCGCCCGGAGCAGATCTTTCAGCTTGTTCAGCCGTTCTCCTGCCCCGGCGGAACGGTGAGGTATGAAGAATACACTGCATCCTACAACCGACCTGGTGAAAGTAATTTTTACGTCGAGTGTGTTGCATCCGATGGGACTTCCACCGATATAACCCTGCCGTCCATCGGATACGCTCTCCTGGGTTTCTATCTCGCCTGTTTTCTGCCCCTATGTGTTCCTGGTGGGTTGGTTGCAATTATTATTCCCCTATTCTTTTTGCGCGGCATCAAACCACCGGCACCGACCGCCATCGGCAGTGTGTAAGCCCGCCAAACACCGCCCAATATTTGTGATTTACAATATATTATATTTGTATAATAAATATATTGTAAATTGACTTGCCTCGTGTTAGAATTTTTTCAATAAACAGCCTGCAATACAGGTTGTTTTTTTATCCCAACTTTAACATGAGGTAACCCAAAATGCTCCCCACTTATTTGCTATCCCTGCGCGAGGGGTTGGAAGCCGCGCTCATTATCGGTATTGTACTTGGTGCACTTCGCAAGATTCGCCGCACTGACCTTGCTCCCGCTCTCTGGCTTGGCACGGTTAGTGCATTTGGGGTCAGTGTGCTTGCAGCCATTCTGCTTACCATGCTTGGCCTGAGTTTCAAAGGTATGGCAGAGCAGATCTACGAAGGTATTACCATGCTGCTTGCAGCAGGCATTCTCACCTGGATGATCTTCTGGATGAACGGCCAGGCAAAGAGCATCAAGAGCGAACTGGAAGAAGGTGTGAACCGGGCTGTAGTCTCCACAGGCTGGCGTGCGATCTTCTGGCTTGCATTTATTGCAGTGGTGCGCGAAGGCGTTGAACTGGCGCTCTTCATTAGTGCCTCCTTCTTCGCAGGCAATAACGGGAATGCTGCAGCAAATACAATTTTCACGCTGACCGGTGTGGTGCTTGGATTGGGCACTTCCATCCTGCTTGGCTGGTCCTTGCTTGCCGCCACTGCGCGCCTCAACCTCAAACGATTCTTTCAAGTCACAGGCTATCTGCTCATCCTCTTCGCTGCCGGGCTGGTTGCTCATGGCATTCACGAATTCAACGAAGTTGGCTGGATTCCAGGCATTGTCGAACAGGTCTGGAACGTGAATCCTGTTATTGACGAAACATCAGTATTCGGCGAACTACTCAAAACACTTTTTGGCTACAATGGCAATCCATCACTGACAGAGATCATTGGTTACATGGCTTATCTGGCCAGTGTACTGTTTCTCTTTACCCGCAACACGCTTAAGCACGATATCAGAGTGGCACGATCGCAGGCATAACCAGGCTTATTGTGGTAACGACTTTGGTTGCTTTTACCGGTACCCCTGAGTCGTTACCACGCCAAATGGCATAATTGAAGTCTGATGTGACGTGAAACCTGTTTTTCGTTATACTATGGGCATGAGTACACTTCCCATCCCATCTTTTTTTGAATCGAATCGAGTTAGTGAAATTTGGAAAGTGGATTACGCCGCCTGCGCAGACCAGGCGCGCCATTGGGCGGATCAACACAACCTCGAGCCTGCTTCTGTTTCAAAAGGCCGAATTTCCCTTCTTCTGGTTGATGTGCAAAACACTTTCTGCATCCCTGGCTTTGAGCTCTTTGTCGGCGGACGCAGCGGCCGTGGAGCGGTGGATGATAATATCCGTTTGTGTGAATTCATCTACCGTAATTTGGGAAAGATCACTGACATCACAGCCACCCTGGACACCCATCTTTCACAGCAGATCTTCCACCCCATTTTTTTTGTGAATAAGGACGGAGATCATCCCGCGCCATACACCATCATTCAGGTGGAGGATTTACAAAGGGAGAAGTGGAGATTTAATCCTGCACTCGCACCGCGTTACAAAGTCACACCTGAATATGGGCAAAAGATGATGACGCACTATGCGATGCGATTAAGAGAGCGTGGTAAATATGCGTTGACCATCTGGCCCTATCATGCCATGCTCGGCGGAATTGGACACGCGCTTGTTCCAGCCGTGGAAGAGGCGATATTTTTTCATTCCATTGCGAGGCTTTCTCAGCCAAAATTTGAAGTCAAGGGGGATCACCCCTTCACTGAGCATTATTCCGTTGTAGGTCCCGATGTGACCAGGGGACCAAAAGGCGAGGTGCTTGGCAGGCACAATGATGCTTATATCAAAGAGTTAAGCGAAGTGGACATATTGATTATCGCAGGGCAGGCCAAAAGCCACTGTGTTGCATGGACCATCTCCGACCTGCTGGATGATATTCGTGTTACAGACCCGGACCTCGTGAAGAAAGTTTACCTGCTCGAAGACTGTACATCGCCAGTCGTTGTGCCTGGTGCGGATTTCACGGATCAAGCCGATGAAGTCTTTGAAACCTTTGCCCAGGCGGGCATGAACGTCATCAAATCCACAGATATATTGGAATAATTTATAACGAGGAAACATGTCCATTTTTGACGGCAAGCGATTAACCAATGATACTTTTAAACTTGATATGGAACGCATGCGGCGGGGCTGGTATTCGGATAAATATTTTGAAAACATCAACCGGATGCTGATCGCCTTATCCAGTGAAAACTATATCTATTCCGGACAATACCATAACCTGTCTGATGGCGTTTCGCCGGATGGTATTGCCGTTGGTGATATTGAAGTGGAGATGCAATGGTTTACACGCAGGCTGGGTAAAACAACCGTTGTGGGTGTGGATAAGGCACTCGCCATGCTCAGGCATTGCACGGGATATTTTGAGGGTGACACATTTATTGATACATCCGACAAGCTTGAGGTGTGGGCGGTGCAGGACGGGACAACTGTCAAATATGAAGGCGACCCAAGCGATATTCAACCTGTCATCAAGGTGCGTGGGCGTTATCGTGATTTTGCCCTGCTTGAAACCCCGTCTCTGGGAATCCTCACCCGTTCCAGCCGTGTGGCAACGAATGTGTACGAAACGTTTGTGGCTTCGAAAGGCAAACCCGTCTTGTTTTTTCCTGCACGCTTTGATCTGCATGAAGTTCAGGCTGCAGATGGGTATGCCTACAACATCGCCCTGTTGCGTTTCAACCGTGATCACGCGCATGAACTCGGTGCCTTTGTCTCCACTGATGCGCAGGGAGATTGGTGGGGTGGTGCTGGCGGAGGCACAGTAGCCCACGCCGCGATTGCCTCTTTCCTTGGGGACACTGCTGAAGCCATGATGGAATTTTCGCGTATTTTACCTGCGCAGACTCCACGAATTGCATTGGTGGATTTCAACAATGATTCCGTTCGAGATACGCTGCGCGTCCTGGATAAGATGTTTGCCAAATACCGGGAGTTGATGGATGCTGGAAACAACGAGGAAGCGAAGAAGTATAGGTTGTATGGTGTGCGGTTGGATACAAGTGGAAGTCTGCGGGATGTCTCCGTTCAGCCACTGGGCGACCCTGCCCTGGACTTGGGTGTTAACCCGCGCCTTGTGTTTAACGTCCGCCAGGGATTGGATCATGCCTGGGAAAATTGGGACCTGCCCAAAACTTGGAAGGAACGGGCACAGGAATATTGCCGCAGGGTAAAGATCGTTGTTTCAGGCGGTTTCAATCCTGAAAAAATCCGCAAGTTCGAAAAGTTGGAAGTGCCGGTTGATATTTATGCTGTTGGTTCCTATCTGTTCAATAACAGCAACTCAACCACCACTGATTTCACAAGTGATGTGGTGCGCGTAAAAATTCATGACGAGTGGATTGATATGGCAAAGGTGGGACGCAAGGTTGGGAATAACGAGAATCTGGAAAGGATTTGGTGAGTTTGAGACTCATCCTGCTCCACCTGGGTCATGGGCATCATGCAGTCGTAACCACGCCCATCTCCGGCATAGCCTCCTGTGGATACATTTTCAAGGCGTAGGCGGAACCTTGAGAATGATTCCCACCAGGTAGCCAGCCAGTGCACTGATGGTTCCGATCACAGCCATTTCCAATCCACTCTTTATGGGTTTGCCAACAGTGACACGGGCTTTGTATGCGCCAATGAAAAAAAGTGCCAATGCAGTAATTAACACCGATAACCACATGCTTGTGGACACAGGCAAAAAAGCAAAAGGCAGCAGCGGTACGAGCGAACCGATGATCGCAGATATCCCGACCAGGAGCGCAGCGTGGATGGCCGTCTTGCGGTCCACAGGTGCGAGCTGATGTTCCTCTGCCATCATCACAGCCACCCACACATCCTGGTTCGCGGTGATCGTCCCCACTATTCGGTCCAGCAATTCCCCTTTGAAGCCCTTTCCGGTATAAATATCGCGCACCTCTTTAATTTCAAGGTTTGGCGTTTCTATAAGATGACGATATTCGCGTTCACGTTCGCTTTGATATAGATCCGCATCAGCCAATGTCGTCGTGTATGCCACCGCCCCCATTGAAATGGATTCTGCGAATGTGGTTGCAAGCCCTGCCACTAGAACAATACGGGCATCATTTGTTGCGGCGGCAATCCCCAGCACAACTCCCAGTACGTTGACCAGGCCATCCTGCGCACCTAATATAAAATCCGACAGACCGGATGCCCGTTTATGCGGATCTGTTTGGATGTGGTGTAAAACTTCATTAATGAGTTGATCTTGCATCGAAGGTTTCATACTCAATATGATACACACTTGCAACTTTCCTGATAATGGACAAATGTCACTGTTTATCTTTGGTTGAGATGTTTTAGTCTGCACCCGCAACTTTTTATAACAGGAACCTGTATAAATGCCATGAAAGCATTCAAAAATACACTTCTTGTTCTTTCCACAGGATATATTTTCGTGTTTTTTTCCGAGCATGTTTTCTGGGCCCGCATCCGCCCTGAAGACACACTCAGAAATTGGATAAGCACCTGGGTGGGGTATTCCCTGATGGCTTTTGTGTTCCTGCACCTTGTCGTCTATTTCAAAGTTGCCAACCGTTGGCCGCTGTTTTTGGCAGGTGCGGCTTTTGGCTGGATGGCTGAAGGCATTGTCGTGCAGACTACCTACGAAATGCTCCCGCTCTCGATCTCATTTACCGGGCTTGCCTGGCATGCGTTGATCACGGTCTGGATTGGATGGTATGCGCTGCGCCAAGGCTTGTCCAACCTCTCCCTTCTACCGACAGTAAAACTGGCAGCTGCCATTGGGGCCGGTTTTGGGCTTTGGGCGATTTCATGGTGGGGTGAGCCTGATGGAGGAATCGCAACCCTTAACGAATTCTCCTCCTTTGTGTTGACCACTTCAATACTAGCCATTGTTGCTTATTGGCTGGCAAACTGGTGCTCATCAGAGCCATTTTCTCCAAACCGCTGGGTGACGGCAGCAGTGTACGGTCTGTTCCTGTTATATTTTATTTTTATCACCGTTCCCGCTGCTCCTGTGGCGATCCTCATTCTGCCTGCCTTGTTTGGGTTAATTTATTACGGGCTGCGAAAGAACAGACTGATTGAAAAAAATGAATCGTTCCTTGTAAAACTGAATGAGCGGGGTGATCCGCTTAACTACTTCAGCCTGCTTGCCATGCCGCTGGCAGCCATCGCAGTCTATGCTGCCGCACTGATCCTGAACCTGCAATGGCAAACCAATTGGGTCCTCTATCTCATCACCACACCGTTGGGCGTGATTCTGTTTGTCATGAGCCTGGTAAAAACCTTGCGCACACCTTGACATCCTCTCGATTCCGCAGATAATTACATCAATCAATTACAGGCTGTGACAGAGGAAAGTAAATTGGCGGAAGCCACCAGAGATGTGCAAAGCAAGCGTTGAGATTGCACTTGTCGGAAACCAGTTGAAGTTCCCTCTCGAGCCTCCCAGGTTAACACGTAAAACGTTAGTAGTTTGGGACGCAATCCCTGCGTTACTGGGTAGCCGATGAATGTCGGCGTAAAGTGAGCCTTAAAAGGCTAATCTGGGTGGTACCGCGAGAACTCCCTCTCGTCCCATTGTGGACGGGAGGTTTTTGTTTGTAATACGCGCAGGGGCGGAACAATGCTCCGCCCCTGCATAAAATGGAGGCATGAATGCTGGATAAATTGAAAGAAATTGAAAAAGCCGCGCTCGAGAGTCTGGCGGTTGTGAGCGATCAGTCTGCCCTTGATGCATGGCGTGTGGCTAATGTAGGACGCAGTTCGCCGTTGATGCAGGTATTTGCAGGGCTGGGTAAACTCTCAAAAGAGGAGAAACCAGTTGTTGGCGCTGCAGCGAATCAGGTTAAGATAGTGCTCGAAGCCGCCTTGGAGGAAAAGTCCCAGGCAGTAAAAAATGCCATGTTGGCAAAATCTCTTGCAGAAGAAAAATTGGATGTGACCCTGCCAGGCCGGGAGGTCAATATCGGCCGCCTGCATCCTTCCACACAGCAGTTGCGGCGCGTGCTGTCCATTTTGGCTGAGATGGGTTTTCAGGTCTACACCTCGCGTGAGGTCGAAAGCGACGAGATGAATTTCCAAATGCTTAATTTTGCCCCGCATCACCCTGCCAGGGAAATGCAGGATTCATTTTATATAGATGTCGACCCTTCCGCCGGCTCAGGGAGTCGTGAGGATAACCCCATCTTAATGCGAACCCATACTTCGCCGGGACAGATCCGCGCCATGCGCGAGGCGTCAGCAAACAACCCGCAAAACCCGCCGCCCATCCGTATTGCACTGCCTGGAATGTGCTACCGCTACGAGCAGATCACAGCGCGTTCCGAGATTCAATTCAATCAAGTGGAAGGGCTTGCGGTAGGTGAAGGTATTACTTTCGCCGATTTGAAGGGCACGTTGACCGATTTCGCGCGGCGCATGTTCGGTCACGATGCACGCGTTAGATTCCGCGCTTCTTATTTTCCATTTACCGAACCAAGTGCCGAAGTGGATGTGGAATGTTTCGTCTGCGGCGGCAAGGGATGCCAGGTCTGCAAGAATTCAGGCTGGCTTGAAATTCTTGGCAGCGGCATGGTTCACCCGAATGTTTTACAGAACGGCGGGTACGACCCGAAACGTTACACTGGATTTGCCTTTGGCATGGGAACCGAGCGCCAGTTGATGCTCCGCAATAAGATCACCGACATCCGTTATTTCTGGGGTAACGATGTTCGATTTTTGGATCAATTCTAAAATTGATTGATCGCGAAGTGCGCAAAGCAGCAGGAAAAGGATGATCGTTCGCTTCGCGGTTGATATAAAAAAGGAAATGAATTATGAAATTACCGATTTCATGGCTAAAAGATTTCATTGATCTCGACGATTGGACTGTCGAAGACATTGCTCGAAAGTTAACCCTCGCCGGCCTCGAAGTGGACGAGATCCTCTACGCTGGTCTCGACATGCCCACGTACAAGGAGGGCGAGAAGCACGAATTCAAAACCAACGGCATTGCGTGGAACAAGGAAAAGATCGTTGTCGCCGAAATTCGTGAAGTGAAGGCGCATCCCAACGCGGATAAATTAACTTTGCTGGATCTGTTCGATGGTCTGCAGGAACAAGTGGTTCTTACAGGCGCGCCGAATATCTTCCATTTGAAAGGTACAGGCAGACTCGAAAAGCCGATCAAGGTGGCCTATGCAAAAGAAGGAGCGGTCATCTACGATGGGCATGCAGATGGACTTGTGCTGACCACCCTCAAACGTGCAAAGATCCGTGGTGTGGATTCTTATTCGATGGTCTGCTCTGAAAAGGAACTGGGTATCACAGACGAAAGCGACGGTATCATCATCCTCGATGACGATGCGCCTGTGGGCATGCCGCTTGCAGACTACATTGGCGATGCTGTCCTGGATATTTCCATCCTGCCGAACATGGCACGCAATGCGAATGTGATTGGGATCGCCCGTGAACTTGCCGCGCTGACAGGTCACAAACTTAAGCAGCCCAGGATCGAATTTGAGACATCCGGTAGGTCAGTGGAGGATTTGGTGTCCATTGAAATAACCAATTCAGAACTCAACCCGCGCTTTGTGGTTGGGCTGATCCGTAATATTCAGATCAAACCCAGCCCTTACCAGGTCCAGCGCAGGCTTAAGCTTGCGGGTATACGCGCCATTAACAATATTGTTGATGCAACCAACTATGCCATGATCGAACTTGGTGAACCATTGCATGCCTTTGATTATGATGTACTTAAAGAACGCGCCGGTGAAAAGAAGATCAAGATCATCACCCGCACTGCAAAAGAGGGCGAGAAACTCATGACGCTTGATGGAGTCGAACGCAAGCTTACTTCCATGAATGTTCTGGTTTGTGACGAAAAAGGATCGTTGTCCCTTGCGGGTGTGATGGGCGGATCTGAATCAGAAGTGTACGATGCTTCCAGGGAAGTACTCGATGCAAAAGGGATCGAAATTAAATCCGGTGAAATCCAGCAGGGCAAGATCACTGCGCGTGGAAACAGCACAGTCAATGTTCTACTTGAAGGCGCAGCGTGGAACTTTATTAACATCCGCCGCACTGCCAAACAACACAACCTGCCTTCAGAAGCCTCGTTCCGCTTTTCTCGCGGCGTACATCCGGCACTCGCAGAAACGGGTGTGAGACGTGGTTTGCAATATATGGCTGCATGGGCGAATGGGACCATTGCCCCCGGGCTCGTGGATGAATATCCGCTCAAGCCAAAGGATTCCGTGGTCGGAGTCACATCCAAGGATGTGAAGCGCCTGCTCGGCATCGATCTGACCCTTGAACAAATTGCCGGGCTTCTTTCGCGCCTTGAATTCAAATGCGAAATTACCAACAACCAATTACAAGTTACCGCCCCCCCTCATCGCATGGACATTGACGAAGGCGTAGTCGGTCTGGCCGACGTGCTGGAGGAAGTGGCGCGCTCATTCGGTTTTGAGAATATTCCCACCACCACCATGGCTGATGCCCTGCCCCCGCAGATTGGCAATCCCATTTACGAGTGGGAGGAACGCCTGCGTGACTTGCTCGTGGCAATAGGCTTGCAGGAAGTTGTCACGTATCGCATGACCTCGCCTGAACGTGAGGCACGAATTTCCGCCAATGAAAATCATGTTCGCATTGCCAATCCAATTGCGCCTGAACGAAGCGTTCTTCGCCGAAGCCTGCTGACTTCTGTGCTGGAAGTGGCAGAGAAGAACGCGAAGGCAGAATCGATTGCAATGTTCGAGGTGGGCTCGGTTTTTGAACCGGTAAAAAATGATTTACCCAACGAGCCGCGTAAACTTGCCATCGTGCTGACGGGAGCTAGAATTGGTTCCGCATGGGATGTGAAGAATCCGCCAGCTTTTGATTTTTTTGACATGAAGGGACGGGTCGGCCTCCTTTTGGCTGGCTTGCGTTTCGCCGACATTGTCTATGCTGAGGCAGGTGGTACGAGTCATTTGCATCCTGGAAAATCTGCTGAAGTGAAAGTCAATGGCGAGGTTGTTGGCGTATTCGGGGAATTGCATCCGCTGGCGAAGGAGAAATTCGAATTCGGCGATTCTCCCGTCATCGTTGCAGAATTCGACCTGGAAAAACTGCGTACATTGAAGCCATCCTTCGGTATCAAACCTGTCTCCGAGTTCCCTCCCATGTATGAAGATATTGCTGTCATAGTGGATGAATCGGTTGCTGCCTCAGCCATCGAAGCCTTGATCAGGCAAACGGGTGGAAAGACCGTCACGAATGTCCGCCTGTTCGATGTCTATCGCGACGAAAAAATCGGGACGGGTAAAAAATCACTGGCATACAGCCTCACTTATCAAGCTGAGAAAACCTTGACGGATGCAGAAGCTGCTGCGATCAGGAATAAAATTGTGAAACGGCTGGAAAACACAGTCGGCGCAAAATTGCGCGGTTAGCAGGTCCAAAAACGGGATGCAGGTAAGACTTGCATCCCGTTTTTGTTTCCAGTATACTAACAAAAGCAGGAAGTGAATTGCCAAAAAACTTAATGAGGAGAATTAATAAAATGGATAAAAAGACAAAAGGCCTTATTGCCACCATCGCCGCTGTCGTTTTATGCGGATGTCCGGGTTTGTTTATGTGTATTTTTGGCGCATTTACCGCAACTGGTAACATGCCGTACAACACAGAGGTCAATGGAGTACAAAGCTCCGGAATGATGCCGGCATCTGTCGGGTATGTTATGCTTTGCCTTTCACTGATAGGGATCCTGGTTCCCATTCTTGTGGGTTTCTTCATGCTTCGTAAGAAACCTGAAGTCGTCCAACACAACGAACCGCTTCCGCCTGCCTCATAGTAATTAACAAAAAATTCCTCCGAAGAAATTTTCGGAGGAATTTTTTTCTCCCTGAAAGGGAGAATTACCTGATCTCTATGGTCAGGTGTAATTTGCAAAAATCCTGTTTGCCAGCCCGCAGCGCCCAGGTCGTGATGTATGTATCCTCCTGCTTTGGCGCTTTCATATTCACAATGATATCGATCTGTTCGCCGGTGGGTACTGAGGCTGGCAGGTCGTACACGGAATCTTTGTGAATTTTATCTCCGCTGAAATAGTGATAATCCACACTGTTTGCATCCCAGGCGTTTGCGCCCACATTGATAATCCGCCATAGGACGGCAAAATCGGCGTTTTTTCCAATAGTCGAATTATTTGCCGGGTCTTGAGAGACAAGACGGCAGGCAAACGGGTTGGAGGAAATTTCCAGGGTTGGGGTCAACGAGGGCACAGTGGGTGTGGAAATAATGAACAGGAAGGTGGGTGTGGAACTCGGGATCTCCGTCGGCGTTCTGGTGATCGTCGTTGTCGGAGTCTGCGTTGGCTGAAGGACAAATGTCTGGGTTGCCGCTGCGCCCGCTGTTTGAGCAATGACGGTGTTTAGTGATAAAGGGTCAAAAGTTGGAGGAGCAATGGGCCGGGTGGAAAAATTCACAGGCGCGCAGGCAAGCAATAATCCAATGACAAGCAGGATTGCAGGCATACGGTAATTTTGCTTGAGCATGATTCCCTCCAGACTTGCCAGCTATTTAACTACGATCGTAACATAGCCAAAACAAAGTTGACCTTCCACCATCCAGGTCATGGTGTGCTCACCGTATTCCGCGGGAGCGGTTGCATCAAGCACCATTTCGTACTGATCGCCTGGTTCCATTGCCGGCAGTTCAATGTGTGTCGTGTTGGTCATTACAGTGCCGCCGGCATATTTAAGGTCAAATCCCTGATACCATGCCATGGTGCCATTATTAACGACAGTCATCTTAACATCAAATTTCTGTCCGCGGTTGTACTCTGAATAGGCAGTTGGGCGCAGGCGAATGAAATCGCACGAATAAGTTGCCTTGGCAGGAACCCCACCCCCGCCTCCGCCGCCCGGCTTGGTGGTTGGGGTCAAAACAACAAATGGGGTCAAGGTGGGAAGTGCAAATGGTGTGGCGCTGGGTGTGGCGGTAAATTGCGCTTGAGAGGTCGCCGCAACGGAAGTCCCAATTTGATTCTGTGCTTCGATCGTTTGCGCCACAGCTGTGTTGATCTGTGACTGGGTATCCAACGCCGGCGTATTCTGAACCTGCTGCACCTGTTGCTGCGCTGCGGCGGGTGAGCACGCTCCAATGAATAACGCCAACGTCAGCATAATGACTGCTATTTGAATTGTTTTTTTCATATTTTCTCCTTGAGTGGATTTCGGAAATCTCCTGGGTAACACCTGCATTGATGAGTCATAACGCAGACTTCCGAAATCCATTTTAATCCACTTAATATCTTACTCTGTTTCGTCCGAACCAATGCCTAGCGGCTTCCACTTGGCTTCATTTTTAAGGCGGTGCTGAATGCCGTCCCGGTTATGCAGTTCGTCAAAGCCTTGCGGCTTGATAAACATCTGATCACCGTCCAATAACCCTGTCAGACCGGTCTGGCCGGGTTCAGGTCTCTTGTTCTGGCAGAACTTGCATGTCTTTGGGTCATGTGATGTGTACTCGGTCGGTTCCTCGTAGGTTGTCACATAGCCTTCATAATTGCGCACGATGATCTTATGGTCAGACATGCTCAACATGTAATTGGGCATGACAGGAATCTTACCACCACCGCCGGGCGCATCCACGATGAATTGCGGAACGGCGTACCCGGATGTGTGTCCACGCAGACCTTCGATGATCTCGATGCCTTTTGCCACTGGCGTGCGGAAGTGACCCGCGCCCTCCACCAGGTCACATTGATACAGGTAATACGGACGCACGCGGATGCGGGTCAGCTTTTGAACCAGGTCACGCTGCAAGTGGACGCAGTCGTTCACGCCCGCCAATAGAACCGATTGATTTCCCAGGGGAATGCCAGCGCGGCTCATACGATCACATGCTTCGGCAAGTTCCAATGATATCTCGTTCGGGTGATTGACGTGGATATTCAACCAGAGCGGGTGGAATTTGGCCAGCATGTCGCATAATTCCTGGGTCACACGCATGGGCATGAAAACAGGCACGCGCGAACCAATGCGGACAATTTCTATATGCGGGATCTCACGCAGGCGGGTGAGTAACTCTTCCAGGATCTTGGGCGCCAGCACAAGCGGGTCGCCACCTGAGAGGAGTACGTCACGCACCTGTGGTGTGCGTTTGAGATATTCGATCTGCATCTCGAAATCCTGGCGATTGAACGTCTGCCCGGGGTCGCCGACAATGCGTGAGCGCGTGCAATAACGGCAGTATGATGCGCATTGGGTTGTCACCAGCATCAGAACCCTGTCAGGATAGCGGTGAACAAGTCCAGGTACGGGACTGTGGCGGTCTTCCGCAAGGGAGTCCTCCATCATGGCGGTGAAGGAGCTCATCTCGTCCGAGGTGGGGATGATCTGCTTGCGCACAGGGTCATTTGGGTCATCGGGATTGATCAGGGAAATATAATAAGGCGTCACATCCACACGGAACAAGTCCTGTTTTTGCAAAGCCTTGCGTTCACTTTCTGTTAAGTGGATGACTTTTTCAATATCCTCAGCGGTATTCAGGCGGTGACTTAATTGCCAGCGCCAATCGTTCCACTTTTCATCGGGAATATCAGCGTAGATCGACGCACGTTTTGAAATAAAGGGTGTAGGCATTTTTCCTCCGAATTTTTTTAGGATCATTAAAAGGTTGAAGACGCGTAAATCAGCGCACAAATGGAGGGTCGTGATCGGGGCGAAAGAAACCTGCAAATTTTTTGGACATCTTTACCGCTTGTCACCTAAACGATCGGTTTTTTAAGAAAATTGCTGGTAAAAATAACACCGCTGGTTGGGTGATCTATCCGGTACATTGAACCATTGTAAAAGCAAACGGAATGCGGGTCAATGTTATTTATTTTAGCGGGTACAATCGGGAAAAAGGAAAAGAACATGCAGAATAACAAACCAGATGTCATTCACAACATAGAGCGGAATAGTTTCGAGGTGACTCTTGATTCATTCACAGCTGAATTGATTTACCAACAGATTGGAGACATCATTGTCTTCACACACACCGGGGTTCCTGCTGTCATGGAAGGCAGGGGTATTGGAAGTATGCTGGTAAAAACAGGCCTGGAATATGCAAGGGATAACAACCTGAAAGTGCAGGCGTTGTGCTCGTTTGTGGATGGATATATTCAACGACACGTGGAATACCGGGATCTTCTAACATAAAAAATCGGCCATTCCTGCCGCTGGCTTATATTTTTTCCACCTGCATTTTTTCATCCAGCAGATCCATCACAAACCTTGCTGCTTGCGGGACAGCCTGCCGGATGAGTGGCGATAATTCCTTGCTAAAAACAGAGACATGTTTTGTTGCAACGCCCACCACCATTATGTCAGTGGGTAGTTCTGCACCCATTGATCTGCCCAGGCTAATGGCAGTTTGTAGCGGGGTTTCATGACCACTGGCTGTATGGAATGCGGAATAATTGGGAAGGTCACTAAGTTTCAATATCAGGATGGAACCGATCGGTTCCTCCAGTGCAAAGGCATCAACCAGGATGGCACATCCATAGCCGATGAGATGTTCCATCAAGCTTACCCCGCCCAATGAAAGGCAGATCACATCCACAGCCTTGGCAGGCGATAGTTGCTTCTTTACCTCTTCCGCAACTTTCCAGCCGACACCATCATCACCGAGGTTGGGATTACCCAGACCAACCACCAAAATCCTTGTCTTGTTCGATTCCATCTGAACCTCAAACCCAAAAAACAGGATTCGACACCTGACTGCACTTAAGAAATGTCCACCGCCGGCATAAACAAGCGGTGGACATAATTTATCCGGAACTTGAATTAGTCGGTCTTGCGGATATAAACGAACCAGTAGACCATGCCGACCATCAGGGCGCCGCCAATGATGTTGCCGATGGTAACCGGAAGCAGATTGGCTACAAAGAAGTTGCTCCAGGTCAGGGTCGGGAAGTCTGCTGCGGTCTTGCCGATCAGTTCGAAGAACTTGGCATTTCCAGAGCCCTTGATGAATAACCCGATCGGGATGAAGTACATATTGGCAATGCTGTGCTCAAACCCGGCGGCTACGAAGCAGGAGATGGGCGGGATGATCGCCAGGATCTTGTCAGTGGTGGAACGGGCACTGTAGCACATCCAGACTGCCATACAAACCAGCGCATTACACATGATACCCAGCGCCACAGCCTGCACAAAGTCCAGGGCTGTCTTGGCTTCGGCGATGTTCAGGGCTGCCAAACCAATGGCGCCGTTACCAAACATATATTGCCTGCCCAGGAAAACAATGTATGCGGTCAATATTGAACCGACAAAATTACCAACGTAGACAATACCCCAGTTGCGCAATACTTGTCCGAGCGTTACTTTCTTGCTGGCAAAAGCCATGGTGATCAGAGTGTTGCCAGTGAACAGCTCTGCACCGCCGACGACAACCAGGATCAGGCCGACGGTAAAGACGAGGCCAACCAGCAGGCGGACGACCCCATAGGGAAGACCGGTTGAGAAGGCGGCCGCACCGGCGGCATCTTTGACGGACATGCCGCCAGCGGCCACAGTGGTGGCGAAGATGGCGCCTATGCCGATAAAGGCTCCAGCCAAAACAGCCAGTGCAAACATGTTGGCAGCCTTCAGGTTGGCTTTCTTAACGCCAAGGTCTTCTGCCTTGGTAGCCATACCGGGCGGTAATATGGCATCGAATGAAATTTGGTCAGTCATGAGAATTCTCCTTATTAATGTTATTGTTTGTTTTTATTAATCGAACCATCAGATCATGCAATAATATGATAAATTGACTTAAATCGAGCCTCCTTGGAAAATAATTCGAACACACCGCTGTTTCAGCTGGTTATTCACAAAGTAAAGACCCCTTACCCTCCCCAGGGCATCTGAGTGTAAAGTTCATAAGACTTGTCATGCATGTTCTTGAAGAGCGTCTCATGGCCGCGTTCCCATTTCGCCAGCATCTCCAATACCTTTCGGCCTTCGCCAGTCACCTGTTTGGCAGAGGCTTCATAATATTCGGCGAAGTCTTTTTCGATAAGATAAGCCACACGCAGGACGGATAGATCGGGAACCATGGCTTCCAGTACGGTCTGGTCAAGCATTTCAGATTCTGCCCGCTTTGAGAAAAAAGCACCCTCGGCGAGTTCCTTGCTCAAGGCTTCACTGCTGGCTGGCTGCCCTTTATCCAAAGCATCGATCTGGCTCTCAATGAACTCGATGTGTCTTTGCTCTTCGGCTGCCAGTTCCTTGAATGCTCCCACTGCCGCGGCATGACTAAGGCGGGCGGCATTTTCTTCAAAGAAGCGTTTGCCTTCATGTTCCCGTTGAAGTGCGTACTCGTAGATCTTTCGGATATCCATGTTGTTCCTCCAATTGGTAATAATAGGGTTGGGATAAAAAACTAAAATACTTCAACCTTTACGGCGCAGACTTTGTATTCAGGGATCTTGGCAACCGGGTCAATGGCTGAATTGGTTAACTTGTTGGCTGCGGCTTCTGCAAAGTGGAAGGGAATGAATACAACGCCGCGCTTGATGTCATCGGTGATACGCACTCCCAATTCGATCTCGCCGCGCCGGCTGGTGACGCGTACTCGTTTGTGTCCGTTCAACCCGATTTTGCCGGCATCCTTCACATTGATCTCGACATAGGCTTCCGGTACTTCACTGTCCAGTTTCTTTGAACGGCGGGTCATGGAACCGGTGTGGAAGTGGAACATCAAGCGCCCCGTGGTCAACGTGAAGGGGTACTCATCGTTCGGCAGTTCATTGGGTTCCTTGAACTCCAGCGCGAAGAATTTACCCAATCCACGCGAAAACTTGCCTTTGTGCAGGTATGGTGTTCCGGGATGGTCCACCGTCGGGCAGGGCCATTGCAGGGAACCAAGTTCCTCCAGACGTTCGTAGGTGATTCCACCGTAGGAGGGAGTTAGTTTATTGATCTCTTCCATGACGGCCTGTGCCGACTGGAAATCGAATCCGCTGGCGCCCATCTTTCTGGCGAGTTCACAAATAATGATCCAATCTTCTTTGGCATCACCTACAGGCTTAATCGCCTGGCGCACCCGCTGGACCCGCCGCTCGGTATTGCTAAAAGTTCCGTCCTTTTCGGCAAAGGAGGTGCCTGGCAGGACCACATGAGCCATTTCTGCCGTTTCGGTCAGAAAAATATCCTGTACCACCAGGAACTCTGTCTGTTCCAGGCAGTGGCGGACATGGTTCAGGTCCGGGTCGGATACCATTGGATTTTCACCCATGACATACAGGGCACGGACTTTGCCTTCCTGGGTGGCGTGTAACATTTCGGTAACCGTCATGCCCACAGTAAGCGGACCAGCAGAGCCCCAGGCATCCTGGAACTTCTTCTGGACTTCAGGAATGGTAACAGCTTGATATCCAGGGTAGACGTTGGGCAGCCCGCCCATATCACAGGCGCCTTGCACGTTGTTTTGACCGCGCAGGGGGTTGACACCTCCGCCGAGAATGCCCATATTGCCGCACAGCATTGCCAGGTTCGAGGTTGATTTGACATTGTCCACGCCGGTGGTGTGCTGCGTAATGCCCATCGCATACAGGATGGCGGCAGGTTTCCCTTTTGCATAGGTGCGGGCGATCTCGCGGATCACATCGGCAGGTATGCCGCTGATCTCAGCGACTTTTTCGGGAGTATATTCAGCCACGAGGGTTTTAAGCGCCTCGAAGTCCTCGGTACGTTCAGCAATGAAAGCCTCATCCTGCAGGGATTCGCTGATGATGACGTTCATCAAACCATTGAAAATGGCAACATCACTGCCGGGGCGGAAGGTATGGAAGATATCAGCCCAGTGACCGATTTGATTTTTGCGTGGATCAAGCACAATGACTTTAGCGCCGCGCTTTTGGGCTTTGAGCACCCGGGTCGCGATCAACGGGTGACCTTCTGATGTGTTTGAGCCGATGATCAGAAAACAGTTTGTATCCGTCTCAAACTCGGGGATCGAATTTGTCATGGCGCCACTGCCAAAGGATGCAGCCAGACCGGCTACAGTGGGAGCGTGTCAGAGACGGGCGCAGTGATCAACGTTATTCGTTCCTATTACTGCGCGGGCAAACTTTTGTAAAAGATAGTTTTCCTCGTTGGTGCATTTGGCAGATGTCAGGATGGCAACGCTATCGGGTCCGCTTGCGGTTTTGACCTCTCCAAATTTATCGGCGATCAGCGTTAATGCTTCGTCCCAGGTCGCTTCTTCCAATTTGCCATTCTTGCGGATCAGGGGTGTTGTCAGGCGGTCGGGATGGTTGACAAAGGCATGCACATTCCAGCCTTTAATGCACAAGCCGCCTTCACTGACCACATGGTTCTTGGCCGGGAGTACGCCGACCAGTTTTTCGTCCAGTACCTGAAGGTGCAGGGCACAGCCTGTGCCGCAATAAGGGCAGGTGGTTAGAACATTTTTGTAATCGATCATGACATCTCTCCTTAGTGCGGTAACCCGGACCGTTCGTATTCGCCTTCTTCAAGAACCAGCAATTGCGGCGGTTTCTGATCCATGGATGCGCCAGGCTCATAGTTGAACATCTCCCTGACATCACGGGCGATCAAACGGAAATGGACAGCCATTGGAATATCTGCCGGGCAGGTTTCTTCACACTCGCGGCAAGCCACACATTTTGCGGTCATGTGCATGGCGCGTACCATGTGATACATGGATGGATTAGGCATCGGCAGGCGTCCTGTCTCGACCCATGTCTCGTCTTCAAGGGCGCATATATTGCAGAAGCACTGCGGACAAATGTTGCGACAACCATAGCATTTAATGCAATGTTCGAATTCCTGCTTCCAGAAAGCCTGTTTTTCGGGTTGGCTCATGGCTTCAATTTTCGCCGTCAGGGGGTCGGGAACTCCCTCGATCGGCTCGCCAACTGTCAGCTTGGAGTGAACCGTGAAAGGCTTGGCGCAACGGCAGAATTCGGCTTCATCCTGTTCACATTGCAGCCCGATCAGGGTCAGGTTATCGAGGTTCAGTTGTGAGTGTTTGAACATCTCAACGATACCGCGCTCTTCACAACCGCGGCATACGATGGCGAGTTTTGCATCTGGATGGGCGCGCAGGATTATTTTTAACGTGTCAGGCACCGGCTCTTTGGGCCAAAGCGCCAGTTTGTCTAATTCTTCGGAATGTTCCTTGCTGAATAGATGGGGAGCTGTAATTCCGCCCGGACCGATTCGCAAGGCAAGTACACCTTCAACGTTTGGCAAAACGTTTTCAATGGTTTTGCGCAGGGTGGTCAGTCGGTCAGTCATTTCATCGTCTCCACAAATGGCGGCAGGGCGCTGATCGTTTCGGTAAATTCCTTGATGACCGTGGTGAATTTTTCACCTTCCGCGGCTGAGACCCAGTTAATATACAACCGCTCCGGTTCGATCCCGGTATATTCCATCAGCTTCTTAAGCACAGGCATGCGCTTGGCAGTGCGATGATTGCCGGTGGCGTAGTGACAGTCACCGATGTGACACCCGAGCAGAATGACCCCATCTGCGCCTTCGCGGAAGGATCGCAGCACAAGCTCCGGCGAGATGCGCCCGCTGCAGGGCACGCGGATAATTTTCACATTGGGCGGATATTTCATGCGAGCCATGCCCGCCGTATCGGCGCCGCGATAGGAACACCAGTTACACAGAAAGCCGATGATTTTCGGTTCGTACATTATGCCACCTCCGTCATTTCGAAGGACTTCATCACTCGCATTGCGCCGATCATCTCAGCCACGATTTGCTCGTCGGTGAAATGTTTAAGAGTTATGGATTTGGGCAGGCAGGTACCCACACAGGTGCCACAGCCCTTACACAACGCTTCCTGAACATAGGCTTTACCCTTTTCTTCCAGGAATTGAATGGCCTGATAGGGACAGGAAGCCACGCATTGCTTGCAGCCCACGCAGGTGATTTCATCCACCATGGCTGTGGCGGCTTCGATCTCGATCTCTCCCTGCCCGATAATTGATAGCACACGGGCTGCAGCGGCGGCGCCTTGAGCCACACTGGCGGGAATGTCTTTCGGTCCCTGGCAGGCGCCAGCCACAAAGACCCCGTCGGTCATGGTGGCAACCGGGTCCAGCTTGGGATGTCTCTCGATGAACCAGTCGTCAGCACTGCACGAGATGCCGAATTTCTGGGCAACTTCCTTGGCATCAGCGCGGGATTCTAAACCAGCGGAAAGAATTACCATATCCACCGGAATACGGCGCTGTTTACCAACCAGAGTATCCTCTGCCTGAACGATCAGTCCGCCTTCTCCCTCGATGATCTCTGCCACTTTGCCGCGGATCATGTTGACGCCTTCATGGATGATTTTTTGATAGAACTCGTCATAAGACTTACCCGGGGTGCGCATGTCAATGTAAAACTGATATACATCGCCGCCGGTTTTTTCCTTGACCAGGTGGGCAAATTTCAGACTCTGCATGCAGCAAATGGATGAGCAATAATTGTGATAGTTTTTATCGCGGCTGCCAACACAATGGATGACTGCCACACTCTTGGGCTGGGTGACACCGTCGCGCAGCACCACTTTACCCATGGTGGGACCGGCGGCGTTGGTCATGCGTTCGAACTCCAGGCTGGTGAATACGTTTGGCAGGCGTCCATAGCCGTAATTGGGGATCTTGCGGGCATCGAATAAGTCATAGCCGGTGGCCAGAATGATATTGCCAACTTTGACGGTCAGGATTTCATCCTGCTGGTCGAATTTGATGGCACCAGTCGGGCAGAATTTTTCACAGGCTTTACAGGTGCCTTTTTGGAAATAAGTACAATTTTCGTGGTCTATCACCGGATACTTGGGTACGGCTTGTGGGAAGGGCGTGTAGACAGCTTTGCGATAGCCAAGCCCGGCTTCGAATACATCGTCCACCACCTTTTTTGGACATTTTTCCCAGCAAACACCACAGCCCGTGCACAATGATTCTTCGATGAAACGGGCGCGCTTGCGGATGGTGACGGTGAAGTTGCCAATGTAGCCTTCCACCTTTTCCACCTCGCTCCAAGTCAGCATGGTGATATTCTTGTGGTTCCCTGCGTCAAACATTTTGGGAGTCAAGATACAAGCTGAGCAGTCAAGGGTGGGGAAGGTCTTGTCAAACTGAGCCATGTGCCCGCCGATGGAGGGTTCACGCTCCACCAGGTAGACATGCTGGCCGCTATTGGCGATTTCCAATGCTGCCTGAATGCCGGTCACGCCGCCGCCCACCACCAATACATTCGGGTCAATGGGGACGAAGAGCGATTCCAACGGCTTTTGATAAACCACACGCCCGACCGCTGCCGATACCAGCGACTTGGCTTTCTTGGTGGCTTCCAGTTTGTCGGTGGTGACCCACGAGTCCTGTTCACGGATATTAGTCATCTCGAACAGGTAGGGATTTACACCGGCACGTGAACAGGCATTGCGAAAAGTGGGTTCATGCAAATGCGGGGAACAAGCCGCCACAACCACGCGGGTTAAACCCTGCTCTTTAATATCCTTCTCGATCAGTTCCTGCCCCAAACTGGAGCACATGAATTTATAGTCCCGGGCGACAACCACCCCCTCTTTTTCCAGTTCCTTGCCAGCCCATGTGCTGACATCTTCAACGTTTACGACGCCCGCGATATTACTGCCGCAGTGGCAGATATATACACCCACTCGTTCCTGGGGTTTCTTTTTGGATTTCATCGACCCGCCTCCTGAGTGTGATCGGTTTTGGTGCGCAGGGGGGGCATTGGAAGCCCCGGTGTTTTCTTCTTCGCCACGGGAGCGTCTTCGGCCGGTTTGGGTGCTTGGACACGGACCCGGCTTATTGCTTCAGCGGCGCTGACGAACTCCGACCCAAAACCAAGACTCTCTGCTTTTTCACCGAAAGCAATCCCCATCAGTTGGGTGAAAAATAGCACCGGTATCTTGAAGTTAGTTTTGAAATGATTATTCATCTGACCCTGGAAAGCATCCAGATTCATCTGGCACATTGGGCAGACAGTGACAATTACATCCGTATTAAGCGCGTCAGCAGATGAGATCAGACGGTGGATCATTTCAAAGGCGGTGTCGGGACCTATCTGTGTCATGTGACCACCGCAGCAATGCGTCTTGAGCGGGAAGTCGATCACTTCCGCACCCAGGGCAGAGAGCAGCCTGTCCAATTCATCGGGATGTTCGGTATCTGAGTACCGTTTACCGTAATCAGGCCGGGGCAGCATACAGCCCAAATAGGGTGCGATGCGTAACCCTGCCAGCGGCTTGACAACATTTTCCTTTACCTTGTCCAGCCCAACTTCATTGATAATCACATCCAACAGGTGGCGTACAGCTAATTTCCCTGGGGTGTAATGCATGCCGCCAGCGGCAAGGGCTTCATTGATCTTATTACCAAAGGCTTTGTCATCGTGCATATAATGGTCGGCTTTTGCCAAATTCAGGTAGCAGGCCGAACACGGCGCAATAATGGTTTTGTTGCCGTTTGCTTGTTCTTCTGCCAGTGCCAGGTTGCGGGCGATCAATGCATAGGCAGGGGTTATGTCCAGTGAAAGGTATTCGGTTGCACCGCAGCAATTCCAATCCTCGATCTCTTTCAGACCGATGCCGAGCGGCTTGCAAACCGCCATGACGGATTCATAATATGCCTTGGCACTGCTTTCCATGGAACAGCCGGGATAGAAGATGTAATCGCTCATGAGGACTCCAGTTCCTTGGCACGTTGCAGGATTTTTCCCAACTGATCCATGCCTTTAATGCGCTTGGGCGGCAGTGGAGACATGCCTTTTTTGGTTAACATGCCAATTGCCATGGGAGTCATGTTTGGCAGGCGGGTAATAAAATGCCTCACGTTATGCACGCCAGCCAGGCCGATCTCGAAACTGCGCCCAAAATTCTCCACCATCCAGATGAAGGTTTTGGAGAAATCAGCTGCGGTTGGATTGTATTTTTTTGGATCTATTGAAGAATTTTTGAGTCCCCATGCTGTCGGGGGCGGAGAAGCCACAGGCATGGTCGGCTTCCTGGCTTCCAACGACATATTCTTGAGCGTATACATTACATCGGTTATGTGAATGTTCTGTGGGCAACGCACCGTACAAAAGTAGCAGGAGACGCACATCCAAGGGGTATTGCTATTAAGCACATCGTCGCGCATACCCGCTCGTAACATGGCAAAGATGGCGCGTGGCGTGTGGTCCATGGCACTGCCGGAGGGGCAGGAACCACCGCAGGTCCCGCATTGAATACACATATCAACGTGCGATTCGCCAGGGGTCCGCAGGGAAACCTCGCGCAAAAGAATGGAATCTTCGCGTTTGGTATGGCTGGTGTGAGGATCAAGTACTGATACGACATCTGTCATAAGACTGCTCCACCGCGTAACAGGATGCCCCGCGCGTACAAAACGCGCAGGGGATAGGTTGGTCCCAACAGTATGTTGCTTTTTTGGTTTTTATGCCAGTAAGAATAGTCATTTTCTTTTGTGACAATTTTCCCAAACAAAAAATATATTTTAGACTTTAATTATCGTATTATGAATTTACTGCCAGGACCCAAATACCGCCCATATCGGCATACATAAATAACAAGGTAGATCTTCGCTTCCTGACAATAACCCAGTTAGCAGATAAAATTACAGACAATGAACATCACCTCACGCCTCGACCTTGCCGCTGAAACCCACCCTGCCAGGCCCGCGCTCATCTATTTTTCTTCGCGCAACAAGCGTTGGGAGACCGTTACTTATCAGGAACTTGCGGATTCAACCCAACGTTTTGTCTTTGGGCTTTTATGTCTTCGAATGAATTCTAGACGGGCCTTCGGCATTGATCCGGGCATGACCGCCGCCCTATTGACTCCACCCTCGGTTGATTTCTTTGCCCTGTCTTTTGCCTTGCTGAAGGTTGGAGTTGTCCCCATCATTCTTGACCCTGCAATTGGATTAAAAAAAGTAGGCGAATGTCTCGCAGAAGCCAAA
>JAIFNG010000057.1 GCA_020047815.1 Anaerolinea sp. | reverse complement strand
GGATTGCTAGTGGTATATCCCTACCTTGGCGAATAATAGATAAAAATCCCTCTTGACTCTGGCTTATATTTTTGATATTATGTTATCGATAACATGTTATCGATAACATAGGATATTCCATTGAACTCAACCGATGTCAGAAAACGTATCACCATCAAAGATGTTGCGCAAGCGGCAGGCGTATCTACGCAGACGGTTTCGCGCGTGATGAATAAGTTTTCCTACGTCTCAGAGGAAACCCGCCAACGGGTGGAAACAGTGGTAAATCAAATGGGTTATCATCCCAGCACTCTTGCGCGTAGTCTTATTCAGCAGCGCAGTTACACTCTGGGGGTGGTCACATTTGGGCTGAAGTATATTGGCCCATCGCGTACGCTCAATGGTGTAGCTGATAAGGCGGATGAACTTGGTTACATGCTTTTGATGAAGGATCTGGATAATTTTAATATCAATCGAATTGATGAAGTCATTGATTCCCTGCTAGCCCGTCAGGTGGATGGGATTATCTGGGTGGCACCTGAAATCGGCGAAAACCATACCTGGGTTGAGGAGCGCAAGGAGAAAATTCCTGTACCGGTTTTATTCCTTGCCATGCGTCCCCGCCCGGGCATTCCAAGTGTTGCCACGGACAACTATCAGGGGGCAGTGATGGCAATACAACATTTATTGGATTGTGGGCGAAAAAAGATCGGACATATTTCAGGTCCCATCAGTTGGTGGGAGGCAGAGGAGCGTAAGCGCGGCTGGCGTGATACGCTTCGTGCAGCCGGGCTCGACGCTTCCGATTACCATTGTACCGAGGGAAACTGGTCATCTGCCAGTGGGGAACAGGCCTTCACTCAATTACTCGAAAGGTATCCAGATATGGATGCGGTATTTGTTGCCAATGACCAAATGGCACTCAGTGTTTTGCGTGAAACTTACCGCCTGGGTATTCGTGTTCCAGATCAACTGGCGGTGGTTGGCTTTGACAATATAGCCGAATCAGCTTATTTCCACCCCTCATTAACGACGATCTCACAAGACCTGCAACTGCTTGGGGAGCAGGCTGTTCAAAGCGTGGTGGAGATGATCCAATCCATGCAGCAGGATCAGCCCATAATTGCACAATCAAAATTTATCCAACCAACTCTTGTAATTCGGGAAAGTTCACTATAATCCTAATTTTTTGTGTTTTTCCTTTTTATTTGTATGCCCTGAAACTGAACATAAAAGGAGGTGAGGCCTAAGGGGAACGAAAACTTATGGTAGAAAAGGAAGTGCGCCCAGTAAGTTGGCGTCTGAGGTGCAAATTTCCAGGCAGGATGGTTCGATTGAGGTTGTGTATTTACCTCGTCTTTGCCTCAATAGTACGTCAACATAATATACCGTTTATCCATTTTAAGGAGAAGAAAATGTCCAAGAAGTTCCTTTTCAATATACTGGCAGTACTGATGCTCGCCAGCCTCGTCCTTACCGCTTGTGGTGCCCCAGCTACCGAAGCCCCCGCCGCCGAAGCCCCTGCTGCTGAAGCCCCCGCCGCCGAAGCTCCTGCTGCTACCGAAGCCCCTGCCATGGAAGAAGCTAAGTTGGTTGGTATTTCCATGCCCACCAAGACCTCAACCCGCTGGATTTCTGATGGCGAGAGCATGGTCAAAGTGTTCGAAGATATGGGCTATGGCACCGACCTGCAATTTGCTGACGATGACATCCCCAATCAACTCGCCCAGATCGAAAACATGATCACCAAGGGTGCTGATGTTCTCGTTATCGCAGCGATCGATGGCACAACCCTCTCTGACGTTCTTCAGCAGGCTCATGACGCCGGCATCCTCGTGATCGCCTACGACCGCCTGATCTCCAAGACCGCCAATGTTGACTACTACGCCACCTTTGATAACTTTGGCGTGGGCGTTATTATGGGCTCCCAGATCGAAGAAGGACTCGACCTGAAGAATGCTGCTGGTCCCTTCAACATCGAATTGTTCGGTGGTTCTCCCGACGATACCAATGCCTTCTACTTCTATGATGGCGCCATGTCCGTTCTCCAGCCCTACATCGACAGTGGCAAACTTGTTGTTCAGTCCGGTCAGATGGGCATGGACAAAGTCGGTACACTGCGCTGGGATGGTATCGTTGCCCAGGCTCGTATGGACAATCTTTTGAGCGCTTATTACACCGACAAGCGTGTGGATGCCGTTCTGGCTCCCTACGATGGTCTTAGCATCGGTATTCTCTCCTCCCTCAAGGGCGTTGGTTATGGCACAGCCGATCAGCCAATGCCTGTTGTAACTGGTCAGGATGCAGAAGTTGCCTCCGTCAAGTCGATCATTGCCGGTGAACAGACCTACACCGTGTTCAAAGACACCCGCGAACTTGCCAAGCAAACTGCTGCGATGGTTGATGCGGCTTTGAAGGGTGAGGAAGTTCCGATCAATGACACCAAGACCTATGATAACGGTGTCAAAATTGTACCTTCCTACTTGTTGATCCCCTACAGCGTAGACATCTCCAACTACGAAGAACTCCTGATCGGCAGCGGCTACATCACTGCTGACCAACTTAAGTAATTTGCATCACTGTTTGGTGTGTGAGGGCATACAGCCCTCACACACCATCTTATTTAACATTTATTGTTTGTAAATTGTATTTGCGACTACCGGAATTTGGATTAGAATAGCCTCAAAAAGTTCACCATTTTTACCCCATATAAAACAAGGACGAGAAAAACATGCCTGATGTCATATTGGAAATGCGCAACATCACGAAAACCTTCCCTGGTGTAAAGGCACTTGATAACGTGACTTTTAGTGTGCGTCAGGGAGAGATCCATGCTCTGGTGGGAGAAAACGGAGCAGGAAAATCGACTCTGATGAAAGTGCTTAGCGGGGTGTATCCACATGGTTCGTACAGCGGGGATATATATTTTCAAGGCAAGGAATGCCGCTTTCGGGATATCACCGAATCTGAGGAAGTTGGTCTTGTCATTATTCATCAGGAACTTGCGCTTATTCCCTTCCTTTCCATTGCCGAAAACTTATTTCTGGGTAATGAGCGTGCAAAGAACGGCGTGATCAATTGGAATGAATCCATTTCAAAAACGATCGAATTATTGGACAGAGTGGGATTGCATGAGTCACCGAATACCTTGATCACCAATATGGGCGTGGGTAAACAGCAGTTGGTGGAAATTGCCAAGGCGCTTGCAAAAAAGGTTAAGCTGCTGATCCTGGACGAGCCCACCGCTTCGTTAAATGAGAGCGACAGTGAAAAATTGCTTGGCTTGTTGCTTCAACTTAAAGAGAATGGAATTTCCTCGATTTTAATTTCCCATAAATTAGGCGAAGTGAACAAGGTGGCTGATTCCATTACGATCCTTCGTGATGGCGCTACGATCGAGACCCTGGATTGTCAGAAAGATACCATTACAGAAGACCGGATCATTCGCGGCATGGTTGGGCGCGACCTGACACACCGCTTTCCGCCCAGGGATTCAAAAATTGGGGATACCATTTTTGAAGTGCGTAATTGGAACGTGTATCATCCCCTGCACGAGAATCGCAAGGTTAGTGATGATATAAATTTCAATGTTCGCAAGGGTGAAGTAGTCGGCATTGCCGGCTTGATGGGAGCTGGAAGAACCGAACTGGCGATGAGTATTTTTGGCCAGGCGTATGGCACCCGCATTAGCGGAAAAGCTTATAAATCCGGAAAAGAAATTGATATCAGCACGATTGATAAAGCCATTGAAAATGGGATCGCTTACGCGACTGAAGACCGAAAGGCGTTTGGCTTGATCCTGATTGAAGAAATTAAAAATAACATTACACTGACGAATCTGAAAGCGATTTCGGATGGCGGAGTGATTAATGAACCCAAGGAAATGACGGTTACCAGTGAATATCGGGATAAGCTAAATATCAAGTGCTCAAGCATCCTGCAATTGGCTCTGAATTTGTCCGGTGGCAATCAACAAAAGGTGGTGCTTAGTAAATGGTTGTTTGCTGGTCCGGATATCCTGATCCTGGATGAACCAACGCGTGGTATTGATGTTGGGGCAAAATACGAAATCTACACCATTATTAACCGCCTGGCCAGTGAAGGAAAAGGGATCGTCATGATCTCATCGGAACTTCCTGAGATTTTGGGCGTGTGTGATCGAATTTATGTGATGCGCGAAGGCAGGATGGTCGGCGAATTGCCGGCGAGTGAAGCATCCCAGGAAATAGTAATGAAATATATTATGACACAACAAGAGGTAATGGAATAATGAAAACTCTGGCGACTCTCTTCAAAAACAATGTCCGCGAATATGGCATGTTGATCGCGCTCATCGTGATCATGATGTTCTTTCAATATCAGACCGATGGCATTCTGATGAAGCCAGTGAATATTACAAACCTTGTGCTGCAGAATAGCTATATCATTATTATGGCATTGGGAATGTTGTTAATCATTGTTGCTGGCTGGATCGATCTGTCTGTTGGGTCAGTAGCCGCCTTTGTCGGCGCAATTGCAGCTGTGTTGATGGTCAAATATGATTTCAATTGGGGCTTAACCATTCTGATTTCCTTGATCGTTGGCGCCCTGATCGGTGCCTTTCAAGGTTATTGGGTGGCCTATGTAAAGATCCCGGCATTTATCGTTACCCTGGCCGGCATGTTGATCTTTCGGGGTCTTACACTGGTCATGCTTCAGGGTGAGGCTGTTGGACCTTTTCCGACCCAGTTCCAAAAATTAAGCTCCGGGTTCATTCCAGACTTTTTTCATTACGAAGGCTTGCATGTCACGACCCTCCTGATAGGAGCGATCCTCTCCATCCTATTAATTTTCCTTGATATTCGCGGAAGGAAAAATCAACAAAAATATGGATTTGAGGTAACCCCCTTTTATTTTTTTGTTGTGAAGAACCTTTTTATTACCTTGGCAGTCATGGGATTGTGCTATTTGATGGCATCTTACAAAGGTCTTCCGACCGTGTTGGTCATCCTTTTCCTTCTGATCACATTCTATGGATTTATAACCAGTCAAACTGTTCTTGGACGCCGTATTTATGCGATGGGCGGCAATGAAAAGGCAGCCAGACTCTCTGGTGTGAATACGCCGCGTTTATTATTTTACACATTCGTCAACATGGGCGTGCTTGCTGCCCTGGCAGGTATGATCGTTACAGCCCGGCTCAACACCGCCACACCAAAAGCGGGTGTAGGTTTTGAGTTGGATGTTATTGCTGCCTGTTTTATTGGAGGCGCATCTGCGACTGGCGGCATTGGTAAAGTGATCGGTGCAGTGGTTGGTGCTTTTCTGATCGGTGTGATGAATAACGGCATGTCACTGCTTGGGATCGGGATCGATTGGCAGCAGGCGATCAAAGGCCTGGTGCTATTGGTTGCCGTTTTCTTTGATGTTTACAACAAGAACAAGAATGTGTAATGGAAGGCGCGTCGGGTGAGTTAGTTTGCCCGACGCGCGTTTGTTATGCCTGTTGTAATAAAATCCTCAATAAATTGGTTTGAATTTATCGCAAAGGAATTGCGTTGAGTACTTGAAGCGAATTGAGTTTTCGGAGTGATTGTCTTGGCTGGCAGAAAAAAATATTAGAGGATATTTAACATGGAAATTACATTGAATGAATTGCTTCAGGAAGAACAGGACCTTCAGTTTACAAAATTTAATGAGAATACCGCCTGGCAGATCGGCAGCAGTCTTGTGGAAAAATGCGGGCGTGAAGGATTCTCAGTAACGATTGACATTATGCGGGGGGAACAACAGCTTTTTCATGCCAGCCTGCCTGGGACCTCTGCTGATAATGATGAGTGGGTTAAGCGAAAAGTGAGACTTGTGTACCGGTTTGGACACAGTTCGTTTTACGTGGGGCAACTGCTAAAGAATAAAGGGAAAAGCATCGAAGAAGCGTATTTGCTGCCTGAAAACCTTTATGCCCCGCATGGCGGTTGTTTTCCCATTATTATCAAAGATACGGGTGTGATCGGTGCGATTACGATCTCCGGGCTTGCCCAGGAGGAAGACCATAAACTGGTGGTCGGGGCTATCAGGAGTTATTTGGAACAGGAGAAATAAAATGGAACTAAACCCGGTAATTTCAATGCTTGGACGAAGGCTGAGATTGGCAGTCATAGGTGGAGGGCCAGGATCATTTATTGGCGCAATGCACCGACAGGCAGCCAGACTCGATGATCGATATGAGATCGTCACGGGAATTTTATCCTCCACACCTGAAAGATCGAATAAAGCGGCACTTGAATTGGGGTTTGCTTCAGACCGCCTGTATCCGGGTGTTCAGGAAATGTTTGATGGTGAATCAGCCCGAAAAGATGGCGCAGATGTTGTTGCTATTATGACTCCGAATGACAGTCATTTTGATTATTCCATGGCGGCATTGGAACATGGTTTTGATGTGATCTGTGACAAGCCCATGACAAATACACTTGAGGAAGCAGAGTCTCTGCATAAAAAAGTTCAAGAATCCGGTTTGATATTCTGTCTGACTCACAATTACACCGGCTACCCAATGGTTCGCCAGGCAAAAGCGATGGTCGAGGAGGGGCAATTGGGGACGATCCGTTTGGTGCAGGTTGAATATGTTCAGGGTGGAAAAGCGGATGAAGAGAAACCCATGCCCGATGTGATGACCTGGAAATTTGACCCGATTCGTGGCGGTCCCTCCCGGGTAATGGGTGACATTGGAACTCATGCACACAATCTCACTCGATTTATAACCGGGTTGGAACTGGAGGAGGTCTCTGCAGAAATCGGCACCATCGTACCCGGGCGCCTCATTCATGATTTTGCCGGTGCGTTGCTTCGATTTAAAAACGGCGCACGTGGAAATTTTTGGGTGACGCAGGCTGCTGCAGGCGTGGAGAATTGCCTTCGCATTCGTGTGAGTGGGAGCAAAGGCAGTCTGGAATGGATGCAGGAACTTCCGCAGGCGTTGACATTCAAGCCGTTACACGGTCCTTCGCAAAATAGAACACCGAACGGACCTGAGACACTGCCCCTATCCGCACGCTCCAGCCGAATCGTTGCGGGTCACCCTGAAGGATTCCATGAAGGGTTTGCAAATCTTTATTCTGACGCGGCTGAAGCGATCAGCGCCCGCAGAGCAGGAAGGAAGGCAGATCCATTGGCTCTTTATTTTCCAAATTCGTTGGATGGGTTGTTGGGCGTACGCTTTGTGGACAGTGTCATTGAATCTAGTAAAGCCAATGGCAGATGGACTAAATGTTAATAAATAATTGTATGACGGGTATATAAACCGCCAAAAATTGCGATTCTATAATCCTCAAGTTATAAGCTTGATCCACTTTTCAAGGAAATTCAATGTCTAACGCTGGAGTAATTTTAGTTACTGGTGCTACAGGCAAGGTGGGGCGGGTTTTTATCAACCAACTGTTGGCAGAATCAAAATTTAACTCATTTACAATTCGGGCTTTGTGCCACAATCGTGAACTTGATCCCCACGAACGGATACAAAATTTTCATGGTTCCATAGAATATCGTGGGGTGGTGGAGAAGGCATTGGAAGGTGTAACGCATGTTGTCCATTTGGCGACATGTAAAGAAACCCCCGACCAGATCATGGATGTTGCTGTGAAAGGTTTGTTCTGGCTGCTTGAAACATGTCGAACCAGTCCAACATTTCAGCAATTTATTTTTGTGGGGGGGGACGCGGGTATTGGACATTTTGTTTACCCGCATCCCATCCCAGTGACTGAAACTCAAAGACATTCGGCATATCCCGGCTGCTACGCGCTTTCCAAGGTCCTGGAAGAAGTTATGCTTGAACAATATTATGTTCAATATGACCTCAATGGTTGCTGTTTGCGAGCGCCGTGGATCATGGAAAGGGATGATTTCAAATATCAACTTTCTTTCGGTGAGGATGTATTTGGGGGGCCGCGCTGGCGGGACCTGGTTGGAATTCTAAAAGCAGATGAATATGTACGGACACAAACCATCCCGATCATGCTTGACCCTGGCGGCAAGCCAGTCAAACGTAATTTTATCCATGTGGAAGATTTGGTTGGGGCTCTTTTGAGTGCCATAGATCATCCCCAGGCTCGACAGCAATTAAAGCCGTGGATTGCCGTCTGTGGAAATTAAGACGGGTTATCACTCCACCTGGCTGGATAATACAAAAGCAAAGCTGCTTTTGGGTTGGCGCCCAAAATATGATATGAAGAAAATGATTGATTCTGCCTGGAATTATGCACGCGCGCAGGATGACCCCAGAAATATTTGGTATCCAGGCTAGATTTTTGACGTGACGGCAATGTATGCCATCATAAGGATGGCAAAAAATGTATGAAGATGCTTCGAAAGATTATCGACCCATACCTGGAAAAATGATGAGCCTTCCTTATACATGATTCCTCCCTGAGCTATTAACGATTACCAGTATTCGCATTCCGCATGTTCCTGCTTTCCCTGTTTCCAAGCCTTTTCGAGCTGTCAAAGCGAGACGGTAAGGAAAATAATATTCCACGGCTTATTTGAACAATTTGTGGCAGACCAAAATGCTGACGGTGGGGGCTTGATTGCCTGGTAGGCATTTCCT
>JAIFNG010000124.1 GCA_020047815.1 Anaerolinea sp. | reverse complement strand
GGGCAAAACCAGCACCGACTACGCCCCGTGGTATGTCATTCCTGCCAACCGCAAATGGTACCGCGACCTGGTCATCTCCACCATTCTGGTCGAGACGCTTGAAGGCTTGAAGATGCAATTTCCCGAATCAGAGGAAAACCTTGAAGGCGTTGTGATCGAGTGATCTTATAGTGACTGTCACTTTTTTCAACCTGTTGTGCACGGGGGCACTGCTTTCCCTTGGGTTCGCTGCGCTGGCGGGTGATGCGGGCGAGACTTATTGGGAGAGGCAACTGCGCCTGCGCGGCAAGATGAACCTGCCTGTGGAGGCCAGCCTGCAAATAAATTTCACTTCCTGCGGCGAGGCGGCGATCATGATGGCCTATAATCATGCCCACCCCGAAACGCAGGTCAGTGAGCAGGAAGTGATCGACTTTGCCCTGACAAAGGGATACTACATCGGGAATACCCCCCCCTTCACCAGCCCGGCAGACATGGTGGAGATTGCCGGTCATTATGCAGAAGCGGTCATGACGGGCAGTGTCCAAACCGCCGATGAAGGCCTGGCGCTGTTAACACAAAAATTGACCGATGGCGACCCCGTCATCATCGACATCCTGGCCCGCCTTGACGACCCCGACTCGGGCGCACACTTTGTGGTGGTGACCGGGCTGAAGATCGATAAAAACCCCAACAAGACAAAGATCCTTTTCAACGATCCGCTGACAGGCACAAACAGGTGGGGCTATTGGCTGGGCGTCGAAGGGGTATGGAATGCCTGGCAAAACAATGAAGACCCCGGCGGGGCGGGTTGGTGGATGGTAATTCCATCTCCATCAGGATGAGAGCGCGGTTAGAGCTTTCCGAAGGCCACACCTTTATAGTCCCAGCCGCAGGCGGCAACAGCCTCCTGAATGGGTTTCTTGATCTCACTGGTGCTGAAGCGGTAATTGTAGACCAGACCGGGTTTCAGTTCTTCGGTAAAGGCGTATGCCGTGCCAAACTCAACCGAGGTCATTTGTCCTTGAAATTTTGAAGCCGCGATCGAAAGCGACGGCACGCCTGCGCGCCATTCCACGGTGAATTCCTCATCCTTGCCGCGCACCTGATGTTTTGTCCCATCGAACTTCAGGTAAATGCGGAAGACCTTTGTCAGGTTCGCCCTGGCGAAGAGTTCGTACCATTTTGCATCCACGATCTTCCACTCGGCGATCAAGTCCACATTTTGGGATGCGCCATCAATGATCTGGTAGGGGGCGGTTTCGCGGTTCAACGCCAGTAAACGCCGGCGGACTTCATCCGCAGAAAGTACAGGGGTGTTTTTATCTGATTTTTTACCAAAGCCAAAGAGTCCCATTTTATTTCTCCTTTTCTCAAAACCTGTAATGGTTGGTGTTTATTGGGCTTTATCGGGTTTTAGAAAAAACGTCCCGAAGGTTGTCGTCAGACGCTCAAAAATCTAGAAATAACCCTTCGGGACGGTGCTCGCAGGTTATTTCTGATAATGTCTATTAACCGCAACATGCGCAACATGCTTCCCATGACCATCTCCGGAATAGCTGGGTGATCGGATCTCGGGAGGATCTATGGAGTGGCCGTTTCAATCGCGGTTGGAACAGGCACGCTTGTATTGGTTGCTCCACCCGCACCGCCCACCAGGATCACCAGGTAAACTTCGTCGCCAAAGAATTGGCCCGCCGCGGTGGACATGCGCCAATTGCCGCGCACCGAGCCGGGAGTACTGGGCGCTTTCATCTCGATCGAGATGTCCAGCACCGAATTGGCGGCCACACTTTGCGGCAGTGTATAGGTTGCGCCGCTCATGGCATCACCGCCGGTAAATGCAAATTTAAAACCTGCCTCCCAGGCGCATGAACCGCTATTCTTTACCTGCCATGTTTTTGTAAAGGTCTGCCCGGGCACCATCGGGGTATTATCAGGAATGGACACGTCTTTTACGTAGGTCAGCATGGTACAGGACGCGGTCGGGTTGATGCTGGTCATGGTTGTAATGGGTGCGAAATTGGCAATGGTCGCAATCGGAAGGGGAGTGACCGTACTGGTGGGTGTCGGCGTATTGGTGGGCGCCGCCAGCGCAGTCTGGGTCAATCCTCCTGAAAAGGTGGCTACCGCGTACGTCTGGATCGACTCTACGCTCAAGGTGGGGGTGGCCTCGGCCTCACTTTTGCCACAGCCGCTCATCAGCAGGCTGAGCATGATCAGGATCGTCATCGAGATGGTTGTCTTTGTATTCATTCAAATTCCTTTCTTTTTTGCAGTAGGACGCGATGATCGCCTCCCTCCATGCGGATCTTCAAATTGCAGGCACAGACGGGAAGGAAGGGCGCGCCTCTCTTAACCGGGAGGGCTGACTCTGCTCCGTTATGTAATTTTCCAGGTGTGGGTTTGGGTTGGAGCGCGGGGCTGGCAATTTATCGCAGCGCACAGCCAGCGGCTTTTTTTCAACAGCAGGTCACTTTATCAGCCATGCCTGAATCATAGCACACGATGACGGTGAAATATCCTCTTCGCGGCAGAATCCCCATTTTCTTAGATTGGATTAAGGATTTGAATAATTTACTGAGATCCAAATACCGCCAACAATTCCACCTGTGCCGCTGGTGAAACAAGCAGCGCATTATCGCGGATGTCCTCGAGGTGTTGGCGCGTTGCACCTGCATCAATGCCCTGCGGAGCATACACCGCAAATAAAACATTGCCTGTCCTTTCGGTAATCTGCGTCCGCTGGTCGGGCCCGTACAACACACTCGAAATGACTCCCGCCCTGTCTGCCATCAGCATATCGCCAGGTTTCGTCGTCTGGTGTGTGCCGCGCAGCAGGGTATATTGTTCCTGCCCGCTGGCGGCATCCAGCGTGACCGGCAGATGAAGCGCATCCAGATCATGTCCGGCGGTCAGCAGCAGGTTCCTGATCTCGGCCATGAACATTGCCTCCACCAGCGCCGCACCCCCCGGCAGGGATTTCCCCTTGAAGACGATCGACTCCAATTGAAGCTGAACATGATACGATTTTTTGAACGGCTTGTAATATGCGTTATAGGCTTGAATGGGGGGAAGCGCTGCAATTGCAGACCGGTCCTGTCCCGCAAAGCGGCTGCAAAGTTCATCCTGCAGGCTCTTTTTACGGACCTCAAGTTCTGCGTGCTGCGGTGGATTGGTCACATGCCGCATGACCAAAATCCCTGCGTGCGCCTGCGGGTGGACGGCTTTCCATGCGTTTGAAACGGTGAACATGTTGGAACCCTCGCGTTGATTTTTTCATAACTTTATCGCCTTTACCATTCGCCGGCAAGACCCATTTATACCCAGGGCGGTCACAAACTGCATTTTTTTAGCAGGAGGAAAGCGCAATTTGTGACCGTGGGTAATATATAATGAACTGTATCCTGATCCGATCCAAAGGAGCCATGCAAGCATGTCGATCAACAACGAAATCTACTCCCGGCAGGCAGGCGGATGGTGGGATGAGAATCATTTCCTGCACCTGCTTAAAACCGGGATCAACCCGCCGCGCTTCCGATATTTTCATGAGGCACTCACCAGCCAGCTGGGACGAGAGACGCGAAATTTATCCGTGCTGGACGTGGGTTGCGGCGGCGGAATCTTAAGTGAAGAGTTTGCCAGGATCGGCTGCCGCGTGACCGGCATTGACCCCTCTGTGCCTTCACTGGAGACCGCCCGCCAGCATGCCGCGGCGCAGGGCTTGCCAATCGACTATCGTCAGGCCAGCGGCGAAAGTATCCCGTTCGAGACAGGCGCTTTTGATGTGGTGATCTGTTGTGACGTGCTGGAACATGTGAATGACCTTGAAAAGACCCTGCGTGAGGCGGCGCGCGTGCTCAAACCCGGCGGCATGTTGTGTTACGACACCATCAACCGCACCGCTGAATCACGCAAGGCAAACATCTTTGCCGCCCAGGATTTCCCGCTGACCAGTTTCTTCCCCAGGAACACACACGTCTGGGAAAAATTTATCACCCCCGATGAATTGCTGCTCCTGTTTGACAAGTCGGGATTTGAACATCGCGACATGACCGGCTTGAATTCCGCCCTGCCTGATCTGCAGGTGGCGGGACTGCTCATCCGCCGTAAACTGGGCCTGCTGACCTTCGCTGAACTGGGACGTCACCTACAATTCCAGACAGGCGGCGGAATGCAGGCTTCCTACCTTGGCTGGGCTGTCAGGAATTCCTGACAGATTCCACTCTGCGACCCATCCGGATAAAAGAAATAAGGTGCTGCCATGGCAAAACTCATTCCCGCCGCTGAACGTATCATCCGCGCCCGAACATTAATTCAAAAGGCGCGCGACCTGCCCGTCCCCGCCGAAGGGGGACGCAATGACTTTTCATACATTGCCAATGTCAAAGACCTGCTGCGGCAGGCCCGGGACATGATAAAGTTCATCTCCATGACCCCCAGCGCATCCGCTGAGATAAAGGAAGAGGTCAAGCGCATTTACCAGGAAGCCGATCAGGCAGACCGCGAAATTCTGCAATAATCCCGGGAACGGGTTCCGCCCAGTGGGGGGTTGCAAAGCGACTGAAGTTGCAACGACGTGATGCATCAAAAAGTTGTAAAATTAGGATAGGTACGATCATTCCTTCCCATCCAAAAGAGGTGACCCATGACGAGCCAGGAAATTAACAAACTGCTTGAACAATTAAAACAAGAGATCGAAGGAATTCAACCTGATGACGAAAAAGGGCAGGAACTTCTGCGGGAACTCGCGGAGGATATTCGTGAGCTGCTGGAGCGAGCTGAATCAAAACAACCCGCATCCCCCATGATGAAGCGCCTTGAGGCATCCATTGACCATTTCGAGGTCACACATCCCGAACTGACTGCCGCGCTCTCGAGCCTGTTCAACATCCTCAGCAACGCGGGGATCTAGATCCAGTTCCGATCATTAAAAACGCTGGCAGGGATGGAGTTGTCCATCCCTGCCAGCGTTTTGTGTTTTATACCCTTCACGGTCACAAATTGCGCCTTTTGACCCTGCGGGAAGCGCAATTTGTGACCGAGGGCATTATATAAAGGCTGTCAATGAGCAGACCGTCCTGGCAGAAAAAAAGCGCTTTGCATTGATATGAACTACGGCATGTGACCATCCATGCCCGAACCGCCCATGCCTTCGGCATCCTTGACCGGGATGCTCAGGATCATCCCGGGATGGTTCTTGAAATGCAGGGTCACGGAAATTTCATCGCCGGCCTTAAGGTCTTGTTTAAGACCGATCAACATCACGTGATAACTGCCTGGTTTAAGTTCCACCTCACCGCCGGCCGGCAGGGGAATGGATTCCTGCCGGATCATCTCCATCGTGCCATCGGCTTTCATTTGGCTCAGGTGGATCTCGACGGCCTCCGCCGCACTTGAAGAAGCGCCGATAATGGAGTCATCTTCATTCGACCGGTTTTGCAGAATCATATACGCCGCGCCGTTGCCGCCCTGCAGCGCCGAACGCGCCCAGGCCTTCTGCACTTCGATATCCCTGCCAACCATTTGCATTTCGTTCGAGGCGCAGGAGGTCAGGAGCAGCGCCGCCAAAATTAACATCAACAATATTTTTTTCATGATCTATTATCCTTTATGATTTTTATGGACCTGGCAGTCCTTATTTATCGGAGTACATATTGACGCGCTTCCTCAAGAGTTGCCAATACCCCGCCAAAACCTTTTTGAAATTTTTCCGCATCGTGCCTTGACCCAAAACTGAGCACGCCCGGCACGCAGCAAATCGTCAACTCACTGCCAAGAATGTAGACCGCCTGGTCTGCACTGATCATGTAACCGCGCAGGTAGTCGGCAGTAAGCGATTGCAGCACGTCTTTGGCATGACCCAGGATCATTAATCCGCAGTGGGCGCAGCAGGCACGTTTTTGTTCGCCGTTTTCCAACTGCACGATGAAGACAGTCCGCTCTGAGGCGGGCTTGCCGCACATGGTGCACTGGTTGATATTACCCAAAGCCGGGGCAGCCAGCAGGACACCGCCATGTTTTTTTTGAACGATCCCCGCCTTTGCCAGTTTATCCAACTCCCGATGAATGGTCATGCCGGAAACGCCAAAAATCTCCACCAATTCCTGGATGGAGGCGCTGCCCTGCTTTTGCAGTATTTCCAAAATCTTTTTCTCTCGGTTAAGGGATATCGTCATGCCTGTTATATTTTGTTATGGTAAGTTAATTTCAACAAAATATAACAAATTAGATTATTTTTGTCAAGTTGTAATGGATGTCTGGTCATGGCTGCAGCAAAGTCAGGAAATACTCGTTGCAACCAAAACGAGTGCAACCTAAATCCATAAGCCTTATCGAAAAAATATCAACCGCAGACCAGAGAAATTCCTGTCATATATAATGCCCACGGTCACAAATTGCGCTTTCCTCTTTCTAAAAAAGCGCAATTTGTGACCGCTCTGGTATCTTCTCAAAAAAGAGGGGAAACGTCCCGAAGGTTTCCTCGAAAAACTGGTTGAGCCACTCAAACCTTCGGGACGGTGTGTCCTTATCCCTAAAATATTGAGAAGATACCCGCTCTGGGTATAACTGACGGATGAGGAAGCAACCAGCACAGGGCGTCAGGATCTCCCAATACAGGGATATTGCGGCTTATGATAAAGGGTGTGTTCATGAAGTCGCTCTGTACTGTCCATCCATTTATTATTAATACATTTCCTGTTGATGAGTGAAGTTTATTCGTCTCACAAATTTCAAGGCTGTGCATCCGGTTTCAAAAACTTATCAATGACTTGTAAGAGATCGGTCAACCTGAACGGCTTGCTTAAATATGCATTCATACCGGCCTCAAGACAGCGCTCGCGGTCACCCGTCATGGCCAGGGCTGTCAGGGCAATGATCGGGATGGAACCATATCGGGGGTCGGCGCGCAAAAGGACCGTGGCTTCAAGACCGTCCATCTCGGGCATCTGGATATCCATCAAAATAAGGTCCGGGTCGGCTTCCTCGATCTTCGAAAGCACCTCCCTTCCGTTTTGGGCGGAAAATACCTCATATCCGCTGGCCTTCAAAAAATCCTCGATGGCCATGACATTGGATTCATGGTCCTCAGCGAGCAGGATCCTTCCATGCGCCAATGCCATTCCACCCGCTTTTTTATCTTGATACTGAAGCTCGCGCCCGGGTATATCCTGGTTCACATGATCCTGGATATCCTGCGCCCACGGCAACACAAAAGAAAAACTGCTTCCCTTGCCAGGCTCGCTTTGAACTTCAAGGCTGCCGCCATGCAGTTCAACCAGTTTCTTCACCAGGGCCAGACCCAACCCTGTGCCTTCATATTGGCGTGACAGCCTGCTGTCCACCTGCACGAACGGGCGGAATAATTTTTTCAGGTCTTCAGGTGTAATACCAATGCCGGTATCGATGACAGAGAACCGCATTTGGCCTGCCCGGGCATCTTCTTTAACCAGGAGTTTCAGTGTGCCCTTATCAGGCGTGAATTTCACCGCATTGTCCAACAAATTGACCAGGATCTGCTTAAGGCGCCTGGAGTCGGCAAAGATTTTTAAGTTATCCGGCAGGAGAGGGAACTCGACACGGATCGATTTTTTGGATGCCTGCTGCAAGATAAAGTTCAAGCTTGACTGACAAATTGAATTCACCGCAGTGATTTCGGGCCGCAGCTCAAATTTGCCGGCCTCGATCTTGGACACATCCAAAATGTCGTTGATCAAATTCAGAAGGTGTGCTCCATTGGACTTGATCACATCAATGCCATGACTTTGTTTTTCATTGATCGGGCCGTAAAGCCCTTCACCGATTAATTCGCAAAACCCGAAAATTCCCGATAAAGGGGTGCGTAATTCATGGCTCATGTTAGCGAGGAAATCATCCTTGGCCTGATTGGCATACACCAGTTCCATGGTGCGTTCCTCCACCCGCTGTTCCAGTTCCCCGGCGTAATTACGGATCGTCTCTTCAGCCTGCTTGCGCACGGTGATATCGGACATCGTGACACGGCTTACCCCGCCGCTATCGATGCAGGAGGATTTGAGATTGATCCAAACCGGCCCTCTCTCCTTATTCTCCAACAGCAGCTCACAGGCCTTGCCCCCGCTGTTGGATGCCGGGGTTTCAAAGAATTCATTGAAGATGAAACGGGACTCCGAAGGCTCCCAGGCGTTTCCCGATCAGTTTGCTGCGCTCCAACCCCAGCAGGCTTGCCCCGGCCAGGTTGATCTGACGGATGCTGCCATCCTCCCCCAGCAGAATGTAACCCACCGGCGCAAAGTCATACAGGTCTTTATATTTTTCGAGTGTTTCTTCCAGCTCCGCCCGAACCCGCGTTAGCTCCTCGTTCTGTATCTCGAGCTCGATCTGGTGTACTTCCAATTCCTGCACAAGGCGCGGGGAGTCAGCCTGTGTTGAAGGTTCTGGTGCGCCTTTCTTCTTTCGGGCGCCGATTTTTTTCTCCGCCTGGGCCCGTAATTGAGCCGCGTCCGCTGTTTCAGCTGGTTTGGTTTTCATGGGCTGTTTCTTTCCTTTTATTTTCGATCCAGTTGCTCACGCAGCCGATCCTCTGTGATGCGGAACTCACCTTCCAATTTCTTGTATTCGGTAATATCAGAAAATGTGATCACCACGCCGTCGATCAGGTTCTCAAAGGTGCGGTATGGCAGGATGCGCACTTTGTACCAGCTTCCTGTCTGGGTGGAGGAGATTTGCTTCTCCACTTTGGCCAAGGTCCGCAGCACTTCACGCGCGTCATCAGCCAGTTCAGGGTAAAGCAGCGCCGAGGCGATGTCTGTGATCGGGCGCCCCACGTCACCGGGGATCAGCCGGGTGATCTTGCCCGTCTCGTTGGTGAAGCGCCGTACGCAAAGATTGTTATCGACGAACAGGGTGGCGATGTCTGTGCTATCGAGCAAATTCTTCATGTCATTGTTGATGTGCGAGAGTTCGTCCAGCCTGAATTCCAGCTCATGGTTGACCGTGTGCAGTTCCTCGTTCATCGACTGCAGTTCCTCTTTGGAAGTGGTCAACTCTTCATTGGTCGACTGCAGT
>JAIFNG010000142.1 GCA_020047815.1 Anaerolinea sp. | reverse complement strand
TCAGAGGCTGCGGCAAGAAGCGCGCCATCGCCTGAGGTGGAGAGACTGCGCACCCAGCCGTCAGGCTCAACCAGTGTTTTCAGCGGCTGCGTGTTATTGATGTTCCAGAATGTAACGGTACTGTCAAACAACCCTGCCGCCAGCAGGTTGTTCCGGGGCAGAAAAACAACGCTGCGCGCCCATACCTTTGTTGAAATAAAAACCGGTTCTGATAATTGCTGAAGATCGAAAAGATAAATGCCGGATGTACCGCCAATGGCAAGGCGGGCTCCATCAGGAGAAAATGTCAGGGCATGCGCCCGCTCGTATCCGCTGTCAGAAAGTTCAAGGACCTGCAGCGGCTCATCAGCGGCACGGGCGGAACCATGACCAAAAGTCACCATAAGAATGGTGACGGATAAGATCAAAACGACAAGCGAAGCAATTTTATTTTTCATGGCTTTGAATAAATCGGGGGTGGGCAGAAGCCCACCCCCGAATAAAGGAGTCAGTTATTTCTAAAGGTTAGACGCCGATGCGATAATGTGTGGCATAGAAGAGGAAACGTCCGAGGGCTTCACCCACCAGCGCAAGTGCGAAGGCGCTGTATGTCAGGGTTGCCAGTGTTTTCTCTTTTTCAGCAACGGAAGCATTCCGATAAAGATAAGCGGCCAGTACGCCTGCGCCGGCAAAGAGGATGAACAGGCGGAAGAACAACACTGTGCCATAGGAGGTGAACATCATGCCAAGGGATTGCATGGCCGCGCCGCCCTGGGAGGCGAGGTATGCCATGTAGATCGGCAGCACCAGGAATTCAATGCCCAGCAGGACAATGGCAGTCATGGCAAGTCCCTGCAGGATGGTTTGGAAAAGTCCGGTGGCTTTGCCTTCATTTTTATTACCATTGGCTGTGTAACCGGCAACCAGACCCACCGCCATACCCAGAACTCCAAGCAGCAAGCTGCCAACGATGAAGGTTACCGGGGTGGCAAACGTGTTCCAGGAAGGCTGGGTTGAGATCATATAGACCATTCCCATGGCATAGACGAGTGCGGCGGCCATTATCGCAGCGATCCAGCCAACCACTACACGCAAACCTTCGCCTCCGGTTTTGCGCCATTGCATAAAAGTGTACAGCGCAGCAAAGGCTACGAATACCACGGCGATGACCACTTCACGGCTGACCCATGAAGATCCGATGTTTGGCACTGCGCGAACGATGTGCAGCGGGCTGCCGAGGTGAAAAAGAGAGGCAAAGAGCGCCAGGGCCATCATGGGGACCACCATGTAGAGTGAACGATCCGTCAAACGATCTGCAAGTGCACTATCCGCCTTGCCGGCAATATAGGTGCGCACGATCATCAGGACGATCATCAGACCCGCCGCAGCTTGTCCAAGGATTGTGAAGAGCAACAAAGCCCATTCGCGAGTATCCATTTTAGAGTTCCTCCAGGTTCATCAAGCGACCATCGGCATTGCCGGATGACTTGGTGACCTTGTTTGGTAAGTAGACCACTGCGGGTTGGGTAATGCTGGCGTCTGGCAGCGGAGCGGGGTCCGCAAACGTACCATACTTGGCCTGAAGTTCATCCAGGGGACCAAAGTCCATGGCGCGGTAGGGGCACGACTCCACACATGCGGGTCGTTCACCTTTGTCGACCAGGTCAAAGCACATATCGCATTTGGTCATTACGTTCTGTTCTTCATTGAACTGCGGTGCGCCGTAGGGGCATGCCCATGAACAGTAACGGCAGCCAATGCACATATCCGCATTGATCAACACAATGCCATCATCCCGCTTGGAAATTGCACTGGTCGGGCAGACTTCCATGCAGATCGGTTTTACGCAATGCATGCAGGCGGACGAAACCGAATAGGCATATACATTGCTGGGTACCATCTGACCATTCTGGTTGAGCCACTCGCCGCCTTCGTATTGGAAGACGCGGCGCCAGCGAACACCGATGGGAAGGCTGCTCTTATCTTTGCAGGCAACCTGACAGGCTTTACAGCCGGAACATTTATTTAGATCGATTGAAAAAGCAAGTTGTTTAGCCATGGTTCATCTCCTTATAACTTCTCGACCTGAACCAGGTTGGTGTGCGCCGTGAAGCCCTTAGCCATCGGGGTCGGGCGATAGTTGGTCAGCGTATTACCGCAGCCGCGAGTATCGACGCCATCTGCATTGGGTGTAAAGTGGGCACCCTGAGGCATGTTGGTTACGCCGGGACGGACACGAGTGGTTACATAAGCGGGGATATGGACAATACCGCGGTCGTTGTAGACCTTGACCATGTCGCCGTTCTTGATGCCTCGTTTCTTTGCATCCAACGTATTGATCCAGAAGCATTGCGGATGCGCTTCCTGCAGAACGTCGACTGTTTCAAAGGTCGAATGTGAACGCGCAACAAAGTGCGTCGTCATCATCATCAACGGATATTTTTCACGCAGCGGGTCGCTCACACCTTCCCATTCGGGGATGTAGGTTGGAATTGGGGGAATTTCCTCATTCTTTAAGTTCGCCAGGATGGGTGAATAGATCTCGATCTTGCCTGACAACGTGGAAAGGGGATTCGCCACCGGGTCAGCCCGGAAGCCTTCAAAGGCAACAAAGGGTTTACCGCCCTGCAGTTTGAAGAAGCCCTTCTCTTTGAACTCTTCGAGAGAGGGGAAGTCAGGAACGCTTGCCTGGGCCCCCGCCACCATATCCCGCAGCCAATCTTCGCGGGTGTTATGACCTTCACGGAATTCGTCACCAAATCCAAGCCTGTTCGCCAGTTGTTCAGCGATCCAGACGTCATCCTTGGCTTCGAACATCGGCTCGATGACCTTGTGGTTGAAAAGCGCCCAGGCATGGTTACCCTTGATTCCATGACCTTCACCGGTGATGATGTTATCCACTTCAAAGCCGGTTGTACCGGGCAGAACGATGTCGGAGTACATGGTGCTGGGTGTTGACCCCACTTCCACCGTGACAATGAATTCAAGTTTCGAATCATCCTCAAGGATCCGGCGGGTATTGTTCACGTCTGCATGCTGGTTGATGATGCAGTTGCCGCCATGGTTCCACATGAATTTCATGTTGGATTTCAGGCGCAGGTCCTTATTTTGCTGGGCGGTCGTGGTATCCCCGGCGTTTGCGCTCCATCCGGTGCTTGCGCCGCGGATGTAATCCTTCTCAACGGTCATCTCGGTGCCGCGTGTGACAAAATCAGGCCACATGAAGCAGGGGATGGAAACCTGTACGGGATTCGGAGGAACCGGGATGCCACCCATTGGGCAATATCCGCCGCCAGGGAGTTGACCCGTGTTACCGCCGTGGATGCCAATGTTGCCTGTCATGGCAGCCAGAACAGGTACGGCACGGACAAATTGCTCGCCGTAGGCGCGTCTCTGCGGGCCCCAGCACTGGATGATCGCGCAGGGTTTGACGGAGGCAACTTCGCGCGCCAAATTTGTAATGCGCTCAGCCGAAATGCCGGTGATGGTAGAGGCCCATTCGGGAGTCTTTTCAACTTTATCGTAACCCTTCCCCATCAGATACGCCATGTAGGATGCATTGCGCGGCGCGCCCTCAGGTAGGGTATCTTCGGTAAAGCCGGAGGCGTGAGTAGCCATGAATTCCTTGTCGTACAGGTCTTCCTTGACCATCACATACGCCATGGCGGCAATCAATGCCACATCGGTTCCGGGATTGATCGGAACCCACTCGCCCTGGGTCGCGGCGACCGTATCGGTTAGGATCGGGTCGACAACAATGAACTTGGTGCCTTTTTCGGCGGCTTTCATATACCAGTAACCACCATTGTCGCCACCGGCGCGGGTCACCAGTGAATTGTCACCCAGCAGCAAAACCAATTTGGAATTGACAACATCATCAGCGGAATTTCCAGCATAGCCGCCCAAAATGTAAGGCATGGCTACGCCATAGGCGGCTTCACTGTAGGTACCGTAGTAGCCAACATAACCGCCATTGAGGTTTAACATTCTCTGGATGATCGAAGAGCCATCGGGGCCGGTCCAGGTGACGCCCCACGCATAATTAAAGTAAAATGCCTCGTTTCCGTAGGTCTCTTTAATGCGCGTCATTTCACTGGCAATTGTATCCAGTGCTTCCTCCCAACTGATGCGCTCGAATTTACCTTCACCGCGCTTGCCAACCCGCTTTAATGGGTACTTCAAGCGGTCAGGGGCATATACGCGCCGGGTCTGGGAACGTCCACGGACGCAGGGTATTGCGCGCGGAACTTCATCGGTCTCCTCGCTTGCAGGAGTCGGGTCAGGGACAATGCGTAGGATCGTGCCATCTTTTACCTTGGTAGCCAAAATACAGCGACCACCACAGTTGTGATAGCAACCTACTGTCAGGGTTTGTTCCTCACCCGCCGCTGCGGCGCCTTCGATCGCCTTAAGACCAAAATCGACGCCGCCTGCAAGGGCGGCAGTCCCGCCGATTGCAGCGCTCCACTTAAGGAAACTACGCCGGGTCATTACGGTATCATTCAGGGTTTTGGTGAGGAAGTTATTTTGGGTCATTGCTTTCCTCCGTTAAAATTAATTGGGGTTTCAAAATGATTTGGAAAAGCTGTACGTCGGATGGATGATATGGATCGGGAATGGTGGTTTTTCAATAAGCACGCTCCTGACAATGGAATTTTTCATGGCGATTAACGCCTGGTTGAGCAATTTACATTATCAGGATACCATTTTGGTCATGTTGTTTCATCCCACCTTTGAGCACTTGTGTATCACCCTTAAGAGTGATTCCACCCTGACAGTTATTTCCAAAACTCGGCTCCTGTCACCAGGTTCAAGTCCCACGGATTGCCTTCAAAATGACAGCGGGCACAATCCACCTCCAATTGCAGGTTATGCGAAAGATGAGGATCGCCTGCGGGTTCTCCGCTTTCATCAACATCCTGCCAGACCTGCCATTTTCCGTCATCCAGAGAAGGACCAACCTGCAGCAGGCTGGCATCATGGCATGCCCCGCAGCTTACCTGGGCGTGTTCAGCCCCGTGGATGGAACCAGCCGCTTGCGCCACAGCTGTGGCAACCGAATGACAATTCGCCCCGCCGCAAAAAGATGAGCCGTTCGCCGGGTGACCTCCCGTCGGTGTGGCGGAAATTTCAAAGAAAATGGTTGGGATCGTTGAATGGCAGCCCGAATCAGTACAGGAGACCCTGACCTTGTGCGGATCATGGCAATCGGTGCAGGTGAAGGTCATGTGGGCGCTTTCAACCGAGATATGCTCATGACATTGAGCACACAGAGTGTCGGCACTGGATGCCGTCTCGACCTGACCTGTTTGCTGGTTGAGCCAGGAGACCCCGGCAGACACGACACCGTTATCGACCGCATGACACTCTTCACAATTGACAGGGTCTGACGCCCGCGCATGCGCACCATTTTGCCAGATGGATGTGATCTCGTTTTGGCGCGCCTGCACCTGGGGTGACAAAGTCTCTGTGGGATGGGCGGTATCGGGCGGCGGAATGGGAACCTGGGTTGTGCCCTGGGTTGTGCCCTGGGCTGCGCCCTGGCTGGTGCCCTGACATGCCGCCAGGAGCAGGAAAAGGAAACTGATCTTTAGCAAACTTTTCATGTTGTTAATTATCACGCGGCGAAACCAGTCCATGCTTTAGGGCATAGGTGGCGGCCTGCGTTCGGTTCTCCAGTTGAAGTTTTTCCAAAATATTCTTTATATGACTCTTGACGGTGTTGATGGAGATCGTCAATTTTTCGGCGATCTGGTGGTTGCTGGCTCCGCTGGCAACCAGACGCAGCACAAACAGCTCCCGTTCGGTCAATGATTGTTCGCCTTTTTCCTCGTCTGCCATGCGGTTTGCCACGCTCTTTAACAATCTTGAAGCCATGGCGCGGGTCATGGCGGTCTCCCCATTGGTTATGCCATTCAGCAGATCGAACAGCTCACTGGCATCCAGACTTTTTAATAAATAGCCTGCCACACCAACCTGTGCCGCCTCATAAAGATGACCGTCGCGCTCGGAGGAGGTAAGCATGACCACGGCAATTTTTGGAAAGCGGCGGTGAATTTCCTTCGCGGCCTGGAGTCCGTCCAATTGCGGCATGTAAATATCCATCAAGATCACATCCGGATTTAACTTCTCCGCCAGTTGAATGGCTTCCTCCCCTGTTTCCGCCTCGCCGATCACTTCGACCAGATCTTCACGGGTCTTCATCAAGCCGATCAACCCCTGACGGAATAGTTTGTGGTCGTCAGCTATCAATACTTTAATTGTCATTCTTTCACCATCGGTTTTCATAATCCCACGCGGACATGCGTGGCATAAAAAAGGAAACGACCAATAATCTCACCCACCAGGATCATCAGGCAGGAAAGGTATACCGGCGTCATCAAACTCTGCGGAGTGGTTTGCATTTTGTACATTTTCACGACCGCATAGACGAGCGAACTGGAGGCAGAGATCAGGAACACCAACCGCATCAGAAACAACGGCAGGTACAGGTTAACAAGCAGGTTCAGGCTTGTGCGGGCGATCGGGTCTCCATTGGCGAGCTGGTGGATCTGAACGTAGATGATCCCCAGGCTTAATATGACCAGAGTGACGGTCAGGGTGGTCAGCCCGGCGCAGGTGTTACGGATCACCTGGGATCTCAGTTCCACATCATCCGCTTTTGTGATCTCTGCGAATTTCAGATCCAACACCATCAGACAGGCAATTGCCATGATTCCCAGCAGCAGGGTGGTCGCATAGAAGGAGATGATAACCATGGTCGAATTCCATGCCACCTGCGTTGGAATGAGATAAATGCGCGCCATGCAGTACACCAGGATCACGCCAAACAAGATCGCCAGCCAGCCCAGCCCGGTGATCAGGGTGCGGCGGTGGGTTTGAAAATATGTCAGATAAAGCACGCTGATCGTTGTCTGGAAAAACAGGATGGAGAATATGATCTCCCTGCTGAGCCAGGATGACTTGAAATTCAGGACTGCCAGAAAAGAGTGAAACGGCTTGCTCAAATGAAAGTGGGCGCCGCCCATGGCAACCACCACAGTGAAGGCGATTACGAGGATCGGGTTCCTGATGATGCGGTCTATGTCCTGCGCGCTGAATTTTGAGCCAGCCAAATGGCGGATCAACCACAAAACGGCAAACGCCCCCACAGTCAGCTGCATGAGGATGGTGTAAACAGGTAATGCCCATTCGCGGACGTTCATATTTTTTCCACACGCTCCAAATTTCCATTAAATTTCACTGGATCACCACGCTTTGCTTCTGCAGCCTTTCCTGCGCAAGACAGGGAAGGCCGCATTCAATGCAGGTGCCGTTCCCATTGCCAGATTTGATGACCAGACTGCCCCCCACACTCTCGGCGCGCTCCCGCATGGTCTGTAAACCAAAACTGCGCTTTGAACCTGTCATCTGGAAACCAGACCCGTTATCGGTGACCTGCATATGGATCTGGTCTCCCATTCCATGTCTTTCCTTCCAGATTACAACCTCCACCTCTTCAGCCTGGGCATGCTTGCGTACATTGGTCAAGGCCTCCTGCAAAATACAAGCCAGCTGAACCTCGGCAACCGATGAGAGATTCAACTCTCCCTCCACCCGGTACGAGAATTTGGTCTGGACTCCCATTTGAATTCCAAACTCAGTCAGATATTCCTCGGCTGCCGCTTCGAGCCCCTTCTCCTGGGCGAGCGTGGTACGCAGACTCAAGATATTCTCGCGCACGTCGGCGTGGGCGGTCTGGATCGCCTGCCGCATTTGTAAGAGTTCGTCCTGAAGCTTTTCGACCTTGCCCTGGTTCAACAACGAGCCAAGGGTCTGGGTCTGCAGGTTCAAATAACCCAGCACCTGCGCCAGACCATCGTGCATGTCGCGCGCAATGCGTCCGCGTTCCTGAACAATGGAAAAGGACTGAAGTTGTGAAGTCATCAACCCGTGCTGAATGGCAATGGCAACCTGGTCTGCCATGCTTTCAAGCCAGAAGACATCGGTATCCAAAAATTGGTCATTCTCAAAACGCACGATCCATAACGCGCCAATAATGGTGTTCTCGAGTTTAAGGGGCACGACGATCGCCGCCCGCGCTGTTCCAGCCGTGAAGAAGCAGGTCCCTTCCAGCACATCGGCGGCCTCTGTCCCCACTGAACAGAATGGCTTGGAATCACGGATCACATTCAGGATCACAGAGCTGGATATAACCACCGCTTCACCAGTCACCAGATGGGAACTGCCCCCATTGGAATAACACTTGAGATCA
>JAIFNG010000077.1 GCA_020047815.1 Anaerolinea sp. | reverse complement strand
CCACAACCCAGATCGAGGATATCCATGCCGTCTTCCAGTTGGGCGCGCTCGCAAGTCAACTGAAACATGGCGTCTTCGGCCTGGTCGAGCGAGTTGACGCCTGGCGGCCAGTAACAGCTACTGTACTTGCGCCGTGTGCCCAACACAAGACTAAAGAACTCGGCGGATACTTCGTAGTGCTGCCGATTCGCCTGATCAACCTCGATTGCAATTGGGCTTTGCCTGAGCCTGGCGATTAACGCCAGACGCCCGGCCTCTCGCTGATCCTGGCCGACCCGGAGCCTTCGTCTCATACTAGCTTCAAGACTGGCGCGGATACCCAGGCGAATCAGCCAATCTGGAATTCGATTTGTTTCGACCCATTTCATATATCCCATGTGGTTACCTCTAACGGTACTCATCGCCGCAATCGCCGATGAGTCGATAGAGATCGTTTGACCTGACCAGTATATTCTCGATCTGCGCCAGGTCTTGCGCATCCAACTGCAAACCGAACACACCGGCATTATCCTCGCGATGGTCGTTCAGACCCAGTCGGATGCCGATGATCACACCGGCCACTTTGGGTTTGTCCAGGATATAGCGTGTGGCTACGTTTGCAATTGAAACGGTATGCTGATCAGCGATGCGCTTGAGTGTCTTGAGCAGTTCTTGAAACAATTCCCAGCCGCCCCAGGCATCGATCATCTGCTTGTACTTTTGCAGGCTGGCTGTGTTCAGGTCACGCCGGCCGGGTTCTGGCTGGCCCAGATACTTTTCTGACAGGAAACCGCCACACAGCGTGCCATAGGTCAATAACCAGACCCGGCGTTCCTGACACAGGGACGCCATTCGTATTTCAGGACGGCGGTCAATCAGTGAATACTGCACCTGATTGGAGACGATCTTAATCCCTTGATCGATGATGTGCTGCAAGTGCTCCGTGTCAAAGTTGGTCAAGGCCAGGTGCTTGATTTTGCCCGCCTGCTGCACTTGAGCCAGAAAATCCAATGCAGCCAGATATTGATCGTTGCCATAATCCCACCAATGGAACTGCAGCAGATCGAGCGATTCAACATCCATGCGGCGCAAAGACTTACCAATCGATTCTTCCACAATGCGCAGTGTCATCGGCATGGGGCGCGGCACCCACTTGGTAAAAGCTTGAACATCAGCCAGCGCCGCTGCGCCTTGCGCCGTTTTAAGATGTCGCCTGAACTCGCCGATGAAATCTTCTGCCGGTCCATAGTGGTCAGCCAGGTCCCAGGTCGTGAAACCTGCGTTGTGAACCGCAAGCATCGCCTGAATCGCTGTGCGGCGGTCGATGGGTCCGTGCGCGCCCGAAACCTGCCACATTCCATTCAACAGGCGCTGGATTCTCAGGTCATCTGTAAATTGAATTCGCAGATGTTCGATAGCCACCATGTTATGCTCCTAAACGTCAGTCCGGGGATACTCGCTGTATCCATCCGTCCAGCGCGGTGAGTAAATCTCGCAGGAAGCCACGCGCTGCCAGTGAAACAAGGTAGAGTTTGAAATACTTGATCACTTTTTCAACGCATCATCGCTCTTGATCTGAATCAGAACTTCATTACGTGCCAAAAACCCCGGCACCCACGGAGGATTATAGCCAGCAACGATAAAATCACCTTCGGTTTCAAGTGCCTGTTCCTCCAGCCAATGACTGAGGCGCTGCTTGTTTTTCTGGATCGTCTCTTGCTGGAAATATCCAGAAAAACGAGCGGCAGCCATTTTGCGGGCTGGGATGCGCGTGAAATGAACGCGATTGTCTTTCGGTTGAGGCAGTGTTTCCAGAGTATATTCCGCAGGCATAATGAAAGCCACGGTGAAGCTCGATGAGCCGGTGACGGTCACCGGTGTGGTCATGGCAATTTTCTCGGATCGAGAAGCCTGGACAGGCGTAGTCATCTCGATTTTCTGCCGCGAAATGTTATTGCCGAAAATATAGCCCGCCAGAAGATTGAACCCTTTTTCAATCGCCGATTTATAGCTCTTATCCTCAACAGTCACCTCGGCCTGGATATAACCTGGATATTGCCGAATTTCAATTTCGTTTTGTTTCCTGGATACGGAATACTTTGGGGTTTCGGCCATTTATGCCTCTCTTTTCTTTTCATTATCCTACATACTTGTTCTCTGTGCGCATGACTTACGCCAATAGAATTCATTACGTGCAATCAGGCGAATAATTCCAGCGCTCAGCGGACCAGGTTGCGAATCAGTGCATGTGACTGGCTGGGCCAAAAGCATGTTCGTAGGCTAATATCAGATAGTACTGCCAATCAAACCCTGGGAGATATGCGATTGAGTGACCGGTTTGACCCGCGTCGGGCTGGTTGAGGTGGACATCCAAAAAATTGAGCATTTGCGCCCAAGCCTGTCCCTGAGCGCCACCAGCCCGAATACCCGTCATGTCCTGGACAAAAGCATGAGGCTGATCGGGATAGATCGTGATTTCATGCTGGACCCCGGCCTGGGTCAAGGCCGTCTCGAAGGCTGTAGCTTCCTCCACTGGGATGGATTGATCGGCTCCGCCAAAAATTCCCAAAACGGGGCCCGGCAGGTTTTTCAACACAGCGGGGTCAGTCTCGGGCGAACCGTAGAAAACAACGGTGGCCGCCAGCTGGTTGTTATGCAGGCTGTAAGCAAGCGCAGTACGCCCACCATAACAAAACCCGATAATCGCAATCCGCGAGTTATCGACAGTCGGTTGGTTTTCCAACCAGGCGTACACTGTATCCAGGTCGGCATTGACCTGTTCAGGCTTGGTGGTGCTGACCTGATAAATCGCGCGAGGAATCCAGGAGGTTGTAGAGCCGCGAAACGTATCGGGGGCAACAACCAGGTAACCTTCGGCGGCCAGCCCTTCTGCCTTGCCAACAATGGATTCGTTCAAGCCAAAGAATTCATGAATCATAATCACAACCGGAAAGGGTCCAGCACCCTCAGGTTTTGCAACGTAAGCTCTTACTTCGGGTGAGCCGTTTATTCCAGGAATGGTGGTATTGGAAATTCGGTCAATACGCCCAGCGCCCAAGGCATAATCCGCGGCAACCGAGCCGACCAACAACACAACCACTAAAACCACAACAAACAGCAACCCCAACAAAACACGCCTGACGATTTTCATGTTCAACTCCTCTAAATGATTAATGTGCTTTCCAGATTGTTCAAGAAATGTGATTTTTTAGAAAAACGGAATCTTGATAAAGCTCTGATTGGAAGATCTTCGACAGTACGAAAGATTAAACAAACCGTAAATTGAGAACTACGGCAGGGGCAGGTTCCCGGCATACCCCGTCAATTCGATGTAGCCATTGCCATTCACAGACTTGCCATCGCACGTCCCTTCAAAGCGGATGGCTCCCTCCCAGTACGTGACCGCAGGGAAATTGACCTCCTGATCCGCCATCCATGGTTGGACGCTCAATTCGCACTCCGGTTCTTCCAGTTGAATCTGCCACGCAGACGGATACATTCCGCCTGTGTGCGAACTGCGCCACTGGTCAAGGACAGTGATAGTGAAGTTTTCATTTCGCAGGGACTGGGTCAAACCGTCGGCGTTGATAAAAGTGCCACTCGACGAATCAGACGTTCCGCCGCCTGATTCGCGCAACTGGAACAGCATCAACGCTGAGCCATCGTCAAATTGCAGGGAGAACCAGTCCCAGCCGATCTGTCCTTCATCCAAAACGCCGGTGCTGAACTCGTGATCCTTCCAAGCCAACCCGCTGACTTGATAAGTTTCATCTTGTACCTGTACTGTCCCTTCGGCTTTTAAGCGCGGTTGACTGTAGTAATAGGAAGCATTGTTGACTTCCCTGCCCTTACGGCTGTACCCGTTCTCGCCGTGCAGGATCACGCCTATTTCGTCGGTCAGGTTCAGGTTAATCGCGATTCCGTCTTGCGCGGCTTGCAGGCGATAGGAGTCTTTACCCGTTTCGACAATGCTCCAATCTTCGAGCCAGACGCGGTACGGAATTGCCTGCGCACCCGCCAAGCCGGGACCCGGACGGGCGTAGCGCTCGTAGGTGTGGAACTCATTTGCCTCAATATCGCTGAGGGCAAAGTGGGCAAAGTACAGACTTTCGCTGTACCAGGTCGAGTCGTCGGGTAGGTCAACTGTCGGGGGTGCCAGGCTCACTCGAAACACGGTCAACTCGAAGCCAAAGGGACGACCCTCGGGCGTGGACAGGTTTCCGGTGTAGTACCACCACTCCGTCCGAAAGTCTGGATGCGCGCCAAAATCGGCGAGAAAGGTTAGGGGGCGCGATCCATCCGCGTAGGTGAAGCCCTCTGGAATTTCGGGGGAGAAATCCGCGGCTTGCAACTCAGCGGCAGGGGTTACTTGCGAGGCGCAGGCAGTCAACAGGAGCGCGGTTGAAATGAGAATCGTATGATAGAGTGAGGTCTTGAGAAAGTTCATAGTAGTATGATACGTCTGTGGTTTGTGAAAGATTAGACAACATAATTTGCGAAAGTCCTACCTGATATGACAGCCTTCCTTCGTTTCTACGACCTGACCAAATCCTACTACGAGGGCGACATGCAACGCGTCGTCCTACAGAACGCGCACGCGAAATTCCAGCCCGGCGAAATGACCGCCATCATCGGCAAGAGCGGCAGCGGCAAGAGCACCCTGCTCAATCTCATCAGCGGCATCGACGCGCCCGACAGCGGACAGATCTGGGTGGACGGGCGCGACCTCGCCTCCCTGTCTGAACGCGAGCGGACTCTCTTCCGCCGCGCGCACATCGGTTTCATTTTTCAGTTCTTCAATTTGATCCCCACGCTGACCGTCGGTGAGAACATCAGCCTGCCGCTGGAACTGAACCGGGTCCCGCATGCTCAAGCCCAGAAGAAAGCAAAAGATTTTCTGGATTCTGTCGGACTGGTTGATCGTTGGGCGACATTTCCCGAGAAACTCTCCGGCGGTGAACAACAGCGCGTCGCGCTTGCCCGGGCACTGGTTCACGACCCGCTGCTGATTCTCGCTGACGAACCAACCGGCAACCTGGACGAAGAGACCGGCGCACAGGTCATGTCTCTGTTGGCAAAACTGACCCGCGAACAGGGCCGCACCCTGCTGATGGTCACGCATAGCGTCGAAGCCGCCTCCTACGCGGACAGAGTCTTGCGCCTCTCGCATGGTCAACTGGTTACGGAGCGCTAAAGCCCATGCTTTCGCTGCGCACCCTGCTTCGACATCCCATCCAATTTGCGCTGATGACTCTGGGCATCGCGCTCGGTGTGGCGGTCATGGTTGGGATCGACCTTGCCAATGCGAGCGCCGAGCGCGCCTTCGACCTGAGCGCAAGCGCAATCACAGGACGTGCCACGCATGCCATCGTCGCCGGAAGCGGCGGGGTGGACGAAACTCTCTACGTCCGTCTGCGCACCGACCCGCAGTGGCGCAGTCAATTCGAGAGCGCACCGACTGTCCGTGCTTTTGTCGTCAGCCCGCAGTTGGGGGAGATTCCATTTACTTTGCTTGGCATTGACCCGTTCGCCGAAGCGCCCTTCCGTAGTTATCTGGGCGGGGGACAGGGCTTTGACTTTCAATCCATCACCCCGCTTCTGACCCAGCCTGGCGCAATTTTGCTCTCTGCGCCGACCGCCGAGCGCTACGGATTAACTCCCTGCCTTGGCGAATTTAATGATTCCTGTCACCTGGAATTCTCCATCAACGGCAGGACTCGCAGCACCTACCTGGTCGGTTTGCTGGAACCGTCCAACGACTTCGCCCGGCGCGCGCTCGATACGCTTGTGATCACCGACATCGCCACCGCCCAAAGCCTGACCGGCACAGCAGGAGAACTCACTCAAATCGACCTGATCCTGCCCGAAGACTACGACACAGCTGCACTCACAGCAGCTCTCCCTGCGGGCAATTTACTTGTCGCCTCCGCCACACGCAACGACCAAGTGAACACCATGACCGCCGCTTTCCGCGTTAACCTGACCGCGCTCAGCCTGCTGGCATTGGTGGTCGGCATCTTTCTCATTTACAACACCATGACTTTTTCCGTTATCCAACGCCGCGCCATGTTCGGCACCCTGCGCAGTCTCGGCTACACCCGTGAGCAGGTTTTCGGTATGGTGCTGGGCGAAGCCGCGCTGGTCGGCGCTTTGGGAGCAGGCATTGGGCTGGGTTTGGGCGTTTTGCTCGGTCAGGGCGCCGTGCAGATGGTCACGCAGACCATCAACGATCTGTTCTTCGTGGTCAGCGTGCGCGGCGTGCAAATCCCCGCATCCAGTTTGCTCAAGGGCGGGTTGGCGGGTCTGCTTGCCAGCCTGCTGGCTGCCGCCCCGCCCGCCTGGGAAGCCGCCTCTGTCCCGCCGCGCCTGGCGCTCTCCCGCTCTGGCTTGGAAAACAAGGCGAGCGTCGCTGTTAATCTCGCCGCCGTTCTCGGCATCCTTGCCGCCCTCGTTGGCGGATTGATTCTCAGAATTCCCACCCGCGACCTGGTTGTCAGTTTCACGGGCACGTTTGCGGTGGTCATCGGCTTGGCGGCTCTGACTCCGTTTGTTACGGTGACACTCATGCGCCTGCTCAACTATCCGCTTGCCGCACTTTTTGGCTTGCTGGGACGGCTTGCTCCGCGTAACATTATCCGTTCGCAAAGCCGCACTGCTGTTGCCGTCGCTGCGCTGATGATTGCCGTTTCGGTCACCATTGGCGTGCAAGTCATGATCACCAGTTTCCGCACAACCGTCACGCTCTGGCTCGATCAAACCTTGCAAGGTGACATCTACGTCTCTGCGCAAGGCTTGAGCGCCACCCGTCTTGACACCCCGCTCGACCCTGAAGTGGTCGCCAGTGCGCGGTCATATCCGCTCGCGCAATCCAGCGCGGTCGTGCGCGTTGTCAGCGCGGAGACCGAGTCTGGGTCTGTGGATCTGGTTGCGGCGACGACCACCCCGCTTGATGCGCGCATCTTGCTTGATGGGAATCCTGAAAACGTTGTCAAAGAGATGAAGGAAGGGGCGATTCTGCTCTCCGAGCCGCTGGCTGCCCGCCTCGGTATCGATTCTGCGAATGCGACTTTTCCGCTTCTGACTCCCGATGGCTGGTTTCAATTTCCTGTGGCAGGAGTCTACGCCGATTATGCCTCCACGCGCGGGACGATCCGTATGGATATTGACGTGTATCGTTCGCTTTGGAAGGACAACACGCTCAATGGCGTTTCCCTGACGCTCATCCCTTCTGCGGATGTAGATTCCGTCACCGCCGACTTGCGCGGACAATTGATCGGCTTCAAGCGGGTGCAGGTCAACCCCAGCGGCGCGCTGCGTGACGACGCCATCAAGATCTTTGACCGCACCTTTGCAATTACCATCGCCATGCAGTTGGTCACGACACTGGTGGCGTTTATCGGCGTCTTGAGTTCTCTGCTGGCTTTGCAGCTGGAGAAAGCCCGCGAAATGGGCATCCTGCGCGCGCTGGGGTTGACCCTGACAGAAATGCGCCGCCTCACGTTTTGGGAGACGGGTCTGCTCGGCGCTTCGGCGGGACTGCTTGCCCTGCCTACTGGCGCCATCCTTGCTTGGATCCTGATCTTCATCATTAACCAGCGTTCCTTCGGCTGGACGCTTCAAATGCAGCCGGAGCCCCTTCCATTTGTGCAGGCATTTGTTTTGGCGGTCAGCGCTGCCTTGCTTGCGGCGGTTTACCCTGCCTGGCGCCTGAGCCGTATGCAAACCGCCGAAGCCCTGCGCGGAGAGTGACCCATGCCGACGATGCGAAAGAAGTCCGACTTGCCCGTCAAAACCTGCCCTGTTTGTCAACGTCCTTTTGCGTGGCGAAAAAAGTTGCGCAAGGATTGGGACAACGTCATCTATTGCTCTAAAAAATGCCGCCGTGCCCCTCAAAAGAAAGGTTAATGCCATGTCCAACGTTTCCCAGCGAAACACTGATATTCTCATCGTCGGCGCAGGCATGTCAGGATTGCTTGCCGCTAACGACCTGCAAGCCAGCGGTTTTCATCTCCTCGTGGTGGACAAAGGGCGCGGCGCAGGTGGGCGTCTCGCCAGCCGCCGCATCGGTTCAGCCACTTTCGATCACGGCGCTCAGTTCATCACTGCCCGCACCCCGCGCTTTGCAGCCCTGTTGAACGAATGGCAGGAACTGGGGCTTGTCACAGAATGGTATCGCGGCGCGAACGCAGAACATATTCACTGGCGCGGCGTCCCATCCATGACGGCGATTCCCAAACATCTGGCACATTCCTTGAATGTACGACTTGAAATGAAAATGACCGCCCTGAAACA
>JAIFNG010000013.1 GCA_020047815.1 Anaerolinea sp. | reverse complement strand
GGCTCCTCAGGAAATAAGGTTCCCGTTGCGAGGGGTTCCTGTTCCGCAGGTTATTACCGCGCAACACCTCTCTAGGCAAGAGGTGTTGGCAAGCAGTATCCCAATGAGATGGAACGATCCGTCCTGATGGAACATTCGGGAAAGTAGCACCAGGAAATACATGTGAGGGATCAAAACCCGAACTCCGGCTTTTGCCGAAAAAACACTTGACTCACACCCCCCGCATGCGTATAATTGACGGGTTGAATAAGAAAACCGAGACCAACCAGCAAGCGCTTGAGGAAATCTTCTCGAAGCGCTTGCCTTTGTTTGTCTCTGCGTTAAGCCGACTACACGCCATGCAGAGAGATCTCGAACTTGCACTTTATTTTTGAGGAGAGTACCCAGTGGAAACGAAGGGACTGACCGCACTCCGTATCAGCCTTGCCTCACCCCAAACGATCATGTCATGGTCGTATGGTGAGGTGCTTAAACCCGAAACCATTAACTATCGCAGACTGAGACCCGAGAAGGACGGGTTATTCTGTGAGGCAATCTTTGGACCGACCCGCGACTGGCAGTGTTACTGCGGAAAATATAAGAACCCCCGCTACAAGGGCATCACCTGCGATAAATGCGGTGTCGAAGTCACGCGCTCTGCGGTCCGCCGTGAGCGCATGGGGCATATCACACTTGCCACACCTGTGGCGCACATCTGGTACACACGCCGCATCCCATCGCAAATGGGCATGCTGCTCGACATCTCACGCCGCAACCTGGATCGGGTTCTGTACTTTGCGCAATACATTGTCACCTATGTGGATGAGGAAGCACGCAAAAAAGCATTGCAGCGCCTAGAGGATGAAATCTCGGTTTCTGAGCGTGAGCAAGCCGCAACCACAAATGCCCAGATCGCCGAGATCAAGCAAAAGCGCGACCACAAGATCACTGAACTCAAGCAAAAGCAGGTGGTGATCGAACAGGGTTACGATGAAGGTATTGCTGAACAGATGGACCCCATCATTAAAGAAGGACAGAAACTGGAAAAACTGCTCCAGGATCAGATGGGGGAAGCCGCCAAAAAGGTCATTATCTTTGAACTGACCGGCGAAACCATTCTGGATGCCGGCGATAAAATCAACAGCAAGCACATAGCCCATGTTCAAAAGAGCGTTCAAAAGAAACTGGAAACGCTTGAAAATGAATTAAAGGACAAAAAGCAGCACGACCTGGAAGAAGCCAAATCCCAGTCTGCTGCCATAAAGGCTCAGGCAGATCTGGAAATGGAAGCCCTGCGCGGCGAACTTGAGAACGACAGTACCACTTCCTCCAACAACTCCTCGCGTCTGCGTGATGAACTGCTGGAGCTGCGTCCCTTCACATTCCTCAGTGAAATCCGCTACCGCGAACTTAAGCAGCGTTGGGGACAGGTCTTCCGCGCCGACATGGGCGCCGAGGCATTCTTCGACATTCTTGAGCGCCTGGATCTCGACAAACTTTCAGAGGAACTCTGGCACGAGGTTCGCACCACCAAGAGCAAACAGAAGCGCAAGAAGTCCACAACCCGTTTGAAGGTCGTGGAAGCCTTCCGCCGTTCCGGCAACAGCCCGGCTTGGATGATCCTGACCGTTCTGCCCGTCATTCCCCCAGACCTGCGCCCGATGGTGCAGTTGGATGGCGGACGTTTTGCCACCTCTGATCTGAACGACCTTTACCGCCGTGTCATCAACCGCAACAATCGTTTGAAGAGATTGCTTGAACTCGGCGCGCCGGATGTCATTATCCGCAATGAGAAGCGCATGCTGCAAGAAGCTGTGGACAGCCTGATCGACAACAGCCAGCGCGGCAAGGCACTCTCACGCCGCGGACGACGCGAACTCAAATCCTTGAGCGATATGCTCAAGGGCAAGAAGGGACGTTTCCGCCGCAACCTGCTCGGCAAGCGTGTGGACTATTCCGGACGTTCCGTGATCGTGGTGGGTCCGCAGTTGAAATTAAATCAATGTGGTCTGCCCAAGAGCATGGCTCTTGAGCTGTACCGCCCATTCGTGATCGCACGCCTCGTACAAAACAACTACGCGGCGAATGTCAAAGGTGCGCGGCGCTTGATCGAGCGTAACAGACCCGAAGTTTGGGAAGCCCTTGAAGGCGTGATCGGCGACCGCCCTGTCATGCTTAACCGTGCGCCCACCCTGCATCGCCTTGGCATCCAGGCGTTTGAGCCAATCCTGATCGAGGGATCCGCCATTCAATTACATCCACTCGTCACCACCGCCTTTAACGCGGACTTTGACGGCGACCAGATGGCCGTGCATGTTCCCCTTTCACAAAAGGCGGTACAGGAAGCGCGCGATCTGATGCTTGCCTCGAGGAACCTGCTCAAGCCGGCCGATGGCGAACCGATCATTTCTCCGTCCAAGGACATGGTGCTGGGCGTGTATTACCTCACCATGGAACAGAAAGCGGTGCACCGCGGTGATGGACGGGCTTTTGCGGATATTGACGAAGTGGAATTGGCCTATGCGCTTGATCAGGTTGAAGTTCACAGCGAGATCAAGTTCCGCACCAAGACCTGGTATGACGACAAGGGTGACCGCCTGCCTGAAGCCGAATACCGCATCGTTAACACAACCGTAGGCCGCGTATTATTCAACCGTGTTTTGCCAGAACAGGTTCAGTTCATGAACGAGAAATTGGACAAGGGCGGTGTGAAGGACCTGATCGCTGAAGTATACGAATTGTGCGGACAGGAAGTCACCACAGATGTGGCTGACGCCATCAAGCACATTGGCTTTACATACGCAACAAAATCAGGCACGACGCTGGCAGTTGCTGATATTTCCATTCCGCCCGAACGTAAGGGAATCATTGACGAATCGCTAAAAGCGGTTGAAGTGGTTCTGCGCGATTTCCGCCGCGGTCTGCTTACTGAGCAGGAAAAGAACGAGCGTGAGATCCAAATTTGGCAGGAAACCACCGAAAGAGTGGGCGTGGCCGTAAGAAAACACATGGATCCTGATGGCAATCTTTCCATCATGGCGACATCCGGCGCAACCAAAGGCGGATTCTCGACCATTTCTCAATTGGCGGGCATGCGTGGTTTGATGGCTGACCCTTCCGGGCGCATCATTCCGATGCCAATTCGCTCCAACTTCCGCGAGGGACTCACAGCGCAGGAATACTTCATCTCTACACATGGTGCGCGTAAAGGTCTGGCTGATACCGCCCTGCGCACGGCTGATGCGGGTTATCTGACCCGCCGCCTGGTGGACATTGCACAGGACATTATCATCAACGAATATGACTGCGGCACGCACGAAGGTTTGTGGATCCGCAAGTCAGATGATGTGGCCGGCCAGTCCATTATGAACCGCATTTACAGCCGTCTTGCTGTTGAGCGTGTGCTTGACCCGAAGACGGGTGAAGTGCTTGCCGAATACAACGATGTGATCACACACGACCTGGCACGCAAGATCGCCAATGCAGGTGTGACCGAAATGAAAGTCCGTTCCCCAATGACTTGCGAACTCTCGCACGGCATCTGCTCAAAATGCTACGGCATTGACCTGGGCCGCGGCGAAATGGTGGAACTGGGTTCTGCGGTTGGTATCGTAGCCGCCCAGTCGATCGGTGAGCCTGGCACACAGTTGACACTCCGTACTTTCCATACCGGTGGTGTGGCTTCCTCTGGAGCCGCAGACATTACCACAGGTCTGCCGCGTGTGGAGGAAATCTTTGAAGCCCGCAAGATGCCCAAGGGTGAGGCGATGGTAGCCGAGATCGCCGGCGTGGTGAAGATCATGCAGTCTGAGAAATATACAGACATGCGCGAAGTTCACATTGAATTCGCAGAAATGATCCACGATGAATACGTGATTCCTGAAGATTGGAAGTTTGCGACCAAGGATGAAGCCGAAGTGCAGGCGGGTGACATCCTCGCGACCAAGGAAAAGGCCACCATCACAGCCCAGCACGGCGGGCGTGTGGCCGTGGAAAAGAAAGACCGCAAGATCATTGTTTCCTACGAACAGCGCGAAGAAACGATCGAGGATATCCCCACCTCGTCCCGTTTACTCGTCAAAGACGGCGCGCACGTGGAAGCTGGCCAAGCGCTTACCGAAGGCTCACTCAACCCCCATCGCGTGCTTAAAATTCAGGGCCGCGATGCCTGTCAGATGTACCTGATGACTGAAGTGCAGAAGGTGTACCGCTCACAAGGCCAGAACATCCATGACAAACATTTTGAGGTGATCATCCGCAAGATGTTAAGCAAAGTACAGGTCACCCGCCCCGGTGACACCAAGTACCTGCCCGGTGATGCCGTAGACCGCCTTGAGATCCGCAAGATCAACGAAACCCTGGTGGCAGAGGGCAAGCAAGCCGCGCGCTCGCAGGAAATTCTGCTGGGTGTGACGAAAGCATCCCTCAGCACCGACTCGTTCCTCTCAGCATCCTCGTTCCAACATACGATCAAAGTGCTGGCAAGCGCGGCAATCGGCTCCACGACCGACCCGCTCTTTGGCTTGAAAGAGAACGTGATCATCGGCAAGCTCATCCCGGCGGGAACGGGTTTTATTCATGGGCGCTTTACCGAGGAGCAATTCCAAAACAATGCCAGGCAGTGGTCACAACTGCCAGACACCAGCATTGGAGACTAAAATCTGATAGCTGGCTGTCAAATAACGGGAGAAAACTCCCTGACTCCGAAATTTCAATCATTACCAGGAAGCGGCTCACTTAGAGCCGCTTCTTGTATAATTACAATATGAGTGCGCTGTACAGACATACCAAAAAGTCCATGGGATCGCCGACCCGCGGGAAGACTGCTTCAAATCGACTCCGACGGGTTGACAACTTTATCCTGCTCTATGAACCTGCACTTCTCAAGCGGACCGATGGGTTGTTCGGCCAATCCCTGTTTGTTGACCTCGGCTATGGCTTTGATGCACGCACCACACTGGAGAGCGCCGAGCGGTTCAGACGCATCAATCCGACCCTGCCCATTCTAGGGGTTGAGATAGACAGGGAGCGCGTTGAAGCGGCGCTACCCCATGCGGATGAGATCACCCACTTTCGGGCAGGCGGTTTTAATTTACCCCTGCTGCCCAATGAATCAGTCAGGTTGATCCGAGCATTCAACGTCCTGCGCCAATATGAAGAAAAGGATTTCAGACCCGCCTATGAAACACTCGCACAATACGTACTGCCAGGCGGGTTGATGATCGAAGGCACGTCAAATCCGTTTGGCAGCATTTGGGTAGCGAATCTTGCCAGGAAAGTTTTGGGGTATGACAGTTTGCCGTCCATTTCACAAAAACAAACTTCCGGAGGCCGAACCTGGAAGATGGAGGCGCTGGTATTCAGTACCAATTTCCGTTTGGGATTTGACATCACTGACTTTCAAGCGGTACTGCCCAAAAACCATATTCATCATGTTGCCCCAGGTGAGGTGATCTACGATTTTTTTGAGGCATGGAGGCGCTCTGCGGCAGAAACATCTCCTGCAAAAGTGTTTGGGTTAAAACAATGGTTCGCTGCATCGGCAGAGAACCTGGCAGCAAAAGGTTATAAAATTGACCTGCATAAAAAATGGCTGGCAAAAGGCTGGTTGATCTGGAACGATCAGGAACAAGTTTCTGGCGGAAAACGTCTTTAAGCTGCTCGATCTATGGAAAAAGGAAAAAACCATGAACACTGCACGTCAAATTCATATGTCAATCGCGGCATTGTTATTTGTCAGTGTGGCTTGCGCCAGCTTACCCGCCATTTCCACACCTGATACGGGTGTGATCAGCACCGCCGCCGCGCAAACTGTGATCGCCGGGCTTACCCAGCAGAACACGGTACAAGCGACCCCATCAGCTGCCTCAACTATTACATTGACTTCCGAGCAGCCAACGTTACCTGCGACAGAGACATCCATGCCCACCCATACCCTCACCCAAACCTTTACAGCAACACCTGCCTTTACTCCAACCCTGGCCATCCCGCTGATCAGTGTTTCAACCGCCACCAATTGCCGCAGCGGACCAGGGAAAGTCTATGACATGAAGGGTGCACTGCTGGTTGGTGAATTTGCCGAGGTGTATGGACGTGACCCAGGCAATAATTATTGGTATATCCGCAACCCGCACCCCGGCTCGGAATTTTGCTGGGTATGGGGAAAGTATGCCACAATAATCGGGCCCACTTTGTTGCTGCCAATATTAACGCCTCCACCCACCCCGACCCCCACATTTACGCCCACACCGTTCCCTGATTTTCAGGCGAGATATATCCGTCTTGATAAATGCAATGGCAAGTGGTGGGTCGAGATCAGGTTGAAAAATAACGGCGCACTCCCATTGAAGTCTATGTCCATTTCAGTACGCGATAAGGTAACCGGTAAAATCTTCACTGACATTACTGATGGGTTTACCAACAAAGATGGCTGTCTGGCAAAAACCACGAAAGATATCCTTGCTTCGGGCGCCACTTATATGCTAAGCGGACCTGTCTTTAATTATGAGTTAACCGGGCACAGGCTTAAAGTAACAATTACCCTGTGCTCCTCCAAAGGCCAAAAAGGAATGTGCATCACCAAGACCCTTGAATTTAAGCCATAGTCATCGAAGTTGATGGATGCGCTTGACCGGCATTATCTGCCAAAGTAAAATCAGCCACTTGCACTCTGCCTATTGTCCATGAGAACTTAATTGAATTAATGAGATACTCCCTTAAATTCCCCGCGCTGCTGTTCATTCTCCTGACAGGCTGCATTAGCATGCCTGCGACTTCGGCGCCCACAAACACGGCGGAAAATATCACGTTCAGGAATACCATAGTAAGCCTGACCTTCGATGATGGCGATGCAGATAATTATTCGGTGCGCTCCATTCTTGCGGAGAACAAGATCCATGCCACGTTCTATATTGTGAGTGGTTTTACCAATTCAAACGGCTACATGAGCGACGATCAATTGCGCGATCTATATAACGATGGCAACGAAATTGGCGGGCATACGCTCAGCCATGTCAAGTTGTCTGAAGTACGCGGTGAAGAATTGAAGCGCGAAGTCTGCCAGGACCGTTCCAATTTGGCGGCATACGGCTTTGAGGTAACTTCCTTTGCCTATCCCTTTGGGCATTACGACGAGGAGGCGAGGCGGGTGGTCATGGATTGCGGTTATGGCAATGCGCGCGGTGTGTCGGATGGGCCTGAGGCGCTGCCCCCTGTGAATGTCCATGGCTTGCGCGCCATGCCTTATATCGTGAGCGATACACGACTGCCGAAAATGATACGCTACGTTACCGAGGTGGAAAACAACGGCGGGGGCTGGGCTATTTTTGTCTTTCACCATGTCTGTGATGGCTGCGATCAGTACGCCATCAAGCCGGGCGTGTTTAACAAATTTGCACAGTGGCTTGGCGAACAGCAATCCAATGGACTTAATGTAAAAACAGTCGGGGAAGTGATGAAGGAAGGTGATCAATAAAGACCAGCATGGTGCGGATGAAAAGAAAGATAACGATGACCCCTGCCAAAAGACAGGGGTCATCGTTATTGTTGGTCGGGGCGATAGGATTCGAACCTACGACCTCTTGCTCCCAAAGCAGGCGAAAGGGCTAGACTTAGTTTTGCCTACATTGGTTTGATTTTTGCGCTTGTAAAACCGTTAGGTAAGCGGACATTCTACGCTTGAATATATCTGCTAACAATGCAACAAATGTTCTTGTTTGATGCGCCTGGATAATTGGCACGATCGGAAGCGGGCGAGTCCTGCAGATAGCTTGTAGGATACTGAGTATTGTTTTGGGGTTGACTGTCATTACGTTTACAGGTAAACTCATTTTTGTAAGAACACAACTGAATAGTTTTATCTGCTTTCAAGTACCGTTGTGTACTTGTAACAAAAGTAACGAAGCAGAGAACGAATGTCCCTAAGCGTTGTCTCGGCGTTCGGAAACAAGGAAAGAAACCTTCACGTGAAGACGTAGAAAGTTTTAACCTTTGTTTTCGGACGTCGTTTTTGTTTAATATTTTTTTGATTGGAAAGGATGTGGACCATGAAAAAAGAAATAAAAAGCACTACATGGCAAATGCGCGCGGCACAAACCGACAAAGCGCATATCGCCGCACTCGCAAAACGCCTGAGCTGTAATGAGTCTGACGCTGTCCGGCTTGCGATCCGTCACGCACTGGCGACTATGCCGCCAAAGACCGCACAAACACGCGGAAATTAGATGCAAAAAACCGCCAATGCTAAAGCGGCGCGGCGGTTTTTGCGGAGAAAACAACATGAACGACAAAAATATTATACCCGATAAGACAAAAATAAACCACATTCCAGATGATGCAAACCTTGCGGACCGCTGGAAGGA
>JAIFNG010000141.1 GCA_020047815.1 Anaerolinea sp. | reverse complement strand
GATTCAGAGTTTGATCCTGCTCCATTTCACCGCCCCCACCGCCGCCTGCGTGACGTTTGCGTCCCACGGCGTCGATCTCATCAATAAAAATAATACAGGGAGCCTTCGAGCGCGCCTTCTTAAATAGTGTGCGCACCCGGCTTGCGCCTACACCCACAAACATCTCAACAAATTCAGAACCAGAGGTACTAAAGAAAGGCACACCTGCCTCCCCGGCAATTGCTTTTGCCAGCAAAGTTTTGCCCGTTCCCGGGTCGCCCGCCAAAAGTACGCCGTGTGGCATACGTGCACCAATCCGCTCATAAAGTTGATTATCTTTTAGAAAGGTGACAATATCCACCAGTTCCTCGCGGCTTTCGTCCATGCCGGCGACATCCTTGAAGTTGATATTCGGGATCACTCCTTCCGCATATTTTTTACGTCCCAGCACGCCGCCAGACATCCGCGTTAGGGCAAAACCCATCATGCCAAGCATTGCCAGGCTTATCACGGTACTGACAACTTTATCGCTGGTGGTTGCGCTTGACGCTACGACCTCATATTCCAGTTTGGACATTTGGATTCTGCTTACGCCAAGAAACTGCATTTGCTCCAAAAAGGAGGTGGATTGGTCTCGCAGCGTCGTGTCCTCTGTCCCATCTTTGTAATGGATAACCACGGTATCGCTTCCCTGAAGTTCTTCAATTTTTACCACTTGCCCGCCTGTAATGGCTGCTGCCACATCGCTCAATGCAACTGGTTCCTCCTGCATCATTGAGCGAATGAACATCACACCAGCAGCGATCAGCCCAAGAAGTAAAAGGGTCAGGCTTATTCTGCCGTACTTGTGAGTTTTAAAGAAATTTAATACTTGATTTACAGATTGTTTCATATCTCCTCGATATTGATAAGAATTTGATAAAGATTACCTCAAATCCATATTATGTTACCTCGTTAAGGGAGTTTTCTCTTAATAATTTCATTAGAACCAATTCACAAAGTTGGTAGGAAATGCCCTGTCGTAAAGGTAAGATTCGAGTTCCAAGAGCGATTATTGTTCACTACTTCTTATTATTTGTCTCTTAAAAGGGTCTGCCTCCCCCAAGTGGCGGAGACAAACCCTCCCCAGCCGTTGGATGCGGTCGGGGAGGGTTTGTTGTATGCTCAGTTATGGAGCAAAATATTCAATAAGCGGAAACCCCATATTGTGGACGGCATAGTAACCCCCAGGAATTCTGTGGCTGTTTGGCTTTTTGGAACAAACCACACTCGCCGAATGTGAATATTTTAGTTCCACCGCGCAAGAACGCACGCATCTGAGAACACGGTAATATAAAAACCGAACGCTTCATATTGGCGTAACCTTTTATTCCCGCCAAACGGATAGCGCAAGCGCATGTGTCTTGATTAATGTCCCAACGCTGTAATCCAGGAAAGGAGATTCCCATGATTTATACAATCGTTATCGTTCTAATCGTACTGTTTTTGATTGGCTACTTGAGATAAAAGCCGAAACCGATATCCCAACTTTAGAGGAGAATTTTGTGGACCGTGACACAGCCCGGCGGGGCATCACGCTGATTGTTGCAGGTTTCACCGCGTTTATGATATTGGTGTTCAGCCTTTCGGTTAATTTCAGTTCTGCCAGCGCCGATAAAGCCTTCGCTGCACCCCTATGTGGCGAAGGCTCGGCTCCGGACTACGGTTTTACCTACGACCTTCAACAGGCACATTGGACTGTAAACTGGCAGGGCTACGCCTCGGAGCAGGCGGTGACTGAAGTGGATGTAATTCTCGACCGGCTGTATGGGGATTCCATCGCACAAACGATGATCCTAATTCAACCGCAAGCCCAGGTCGGCAATCGGGTCAACTGTGCCGTGCACTTCCTGCGGTATATGCAGCTTGGACTATCAACGGGCGAGCGCAAGGATAATGGCTTTGTCTTTTTGATCGTAGTTGAACCCACCCGCATTGATGTGCATTATGGCGTGGGGCTTGGCTTGCCCGCGCTCACTGCTTCAAAACTGACAACCCTCAACCGCGCCGCCGAGGAAGCCTACCAATCCACGCAAAGCATCGATCAGGCACTGTTGACCCTGGTACAGGAATTCGACACGGTTGCGCGCAACAACTACGCGCCGCTGGTCTACCCCACCTCGACTCCGCAAACAATTGACCTGCCAGCGCTGCCTTCAGGCCCGTTGGGAATTTTGTCAATTTGCGGTTTATTGTGTCTGGGTGTTTTCTTTCTGCTATTTTTTTTATGGATGCTGCCCAGGCTGGCTCGCAGTGGGATCAACTTCAATCCCTACGGTTCAAGTTCACGGGGATCAGGCTTCCCTTTAGGTGGTGGCAGCGGTGGTGGCGGACGGTCAACACGCGGAGGCAGCGGTAGTGGTCGCGCCGGGCGCGGCAATTAGAAAGAAAAGGATAATAAGACATGAAACACTATCTAAAACAGATCATTTCAATTTTAATGCTGCTTGTCGTGGTAGTCGGGCTGACCGGCTGCGGAGTCGTCAAGTCGGGCACAACGGAATATAACGAATTGGTTGCGTTGGTGCAGGGTGTGCAGTCTGCAGCGGCAAATTTTCAACTGGTGACGGATACGCAATATGCCAAGATCCAGGCTAAAACACAGATCACCAACGATTATTACAATGCGATCAGTACCAGCGGTGAGGTATGGACGGGTAACTTCCGTTCGCAAGCGGATGCACTGACGAATTTGTTGAATAATTATCGCGATGAAAACGGTCAACCGTTGGACCCAACCAAACTTAACTTAAAAGATCTGCAGGGTAAGGGTGCGTTGCCCGATGGTTTAGGACAGGGTTTTACACTATATGTCAACGCCATCACCCAGGCTCCCCCACCCGTGCCGGATGCCGAAGTTACCCTGGCGCTTGGCGATACCATCGACGAGGGGATGAACACAATTCAATTGGCTGGCACTGATTGGAATGACGCGGTCAAAGCCTACAACACCCGCCGGGCACAGATCAAGGGTGAGATCGTAGCGCGTGTTTCGGCCTATTTCGGTTTTGAACTGCCAGTGACCTTCCCCTATTATCAAGGTGGCAATGCCGGCCAACCTGTCCAAAATCCGCTGGCGACGCCAATCCCGTAGGCACTACGTTCAAAATGACCTGCAGAAACCGAATTGCAAAAAAGGAGTATTTAAATGAACAAGATTAGCAAAATTATGATCAAGCTATTAGTAGTTACGCAGATTCTCGCGCTTACCCTGCTGACGGCTTGCGCCACGGTGGGCAATGCCTTGGGCACCACCACTTCAACAAATGTCTGCCATGCCACCGGCGACCTGGCGAACCCGTATGAAGAAGTTATGCTTGATAGCACTGAATTAGTGAATGAGCACCTTGCGCACCCCAACGATATCTTCCCGGTGCCAGCAGGCGGTTGCCCTACGAGCCAGATGACAATCAACGATGGCAAGATCACGATCTGTCACGCCACCGGCAGTGAGACCAATCCCTACAACGAGATCACTGTAAGTATAAATGGCTTAAATGGCCACGGTACCCATGAAGGTGATGTTTTCCCATCGGCTGAGGGAGGTTGCCCTGCCACTAATCCCTTGGTACCAAGCTTAAACAATGACAAGATCACGATCTGCCATGCCACTGGCAGCAAAAAAAATCCCTATACCGAGATCACAGTGAGTGTAAACGGATTGAATGGTCACGAGCAGCACGAAGGCGATATCATCCCAATGCCAGCAAGTGGCTGCCCAACAACGAAATAATGGTTTTGGCGGTTTCATTCCCCATATTCAGCATCTCCCCCAAGTGGCGGAGACGAACCCTCCCCAGCCGATGGATGCGACTGGGGAGGGTTCGTTATAAGATAAATGTATGACCTGCGTATATGTGCCGATGTAAAAAACCCGAAGAATGTTTTGCATTTCGTCTGGTACTTCATGATCTGAAAATGGAAGTAGTTGGAGAAGCCGCTGACTGGTTCACCCGTTAGCGCAAGCGCCAACCCACCGAACTGATATGTTGTTGATCGATTGGGATTTGCTCCCCAGGGTTTGACCTGAATCAACTTCAAGAGGCTTGCCCTGCCGCACTGGTCATTATTCTCATCAGCCATCTGGACGCCCATTATCTAGCCGATCTCTCAGCCGGCGCCGATGCGTTTATCAGTAAAGGTGAAATGCCCGATCTTATGGTTGAACGCCTGCGGCTCGCGGCGGCGAGCGTTCGTACTGTCTGATGCCACCTGGCTGAGTACGAAGCCGGGCTAAAAGCCAAAACTGCACCCACCTCCAAAAAAACAGGAGTGGCACAATGACCCTTCCCAACCGGAAAGGGAGATGAATTAACCATCAATCATAAAAAGGAGTAAAAATGAATCTCATCATCTATCTGATTGCAGGGGCGATCGTAGGCTATATTGCCAGCAGGATCATGCACACGAACTCGCAGCAGGGAACACTGATCGATATTGTAGTTGGCGTCATCGGTGCATTCATTGCCGGGTACTTCATCAGCCCTCTGTTGGGTGTCGGAACGATCAATGACGCCATCACCATTCCAACCCTGCTGGTGACACTGATTGGCGCAGTCATTCTGCTGTGGATCGTCAAGATGGTCCGCCGCTAAATGACAGGTGTGCTAACGAAATAATCACCATTGAATTTTATAAGCAGGGATAAAGCTCATCTCTGCTTATAAAATTATTGGTAATAAAAACGTATTTGATCATGGCAAACTACGCCAGTTTTCAAAACCAAAAGAAGGCATCGCTCTGGCAATCATATTCGCCATCAGCGGTTTTCATTTCCGCCTGGTGCTTGAATTGTACGTTGAGAAAAAGAGAATTCTTGATATAAAGGCACCACAATATGATATTTCGATTGGGAATGACGGTTCTTGTAGTATGTATTGCCTACCTATATTTTCCTCTCAACCGGAAACTTACTGGCGGCTTCGACTTGCCCACGCGGTTTGACGCCTGGATTCCACTCTGGCCCGTGTGGGTGGTTCCCTATCTGCTATGCCTGCCTGTCTGGGCTGGCGGTTTGATATGGGCAGCCTGGAGAATGGACGAGGAACTTTTCCACTCCTTCGTCAGCGCGTGTTTTTTCGTCGAGGTATCGGCGATATCCCTTTTTTACTTTTTTCCAACTTACGTGAAACGTCCGACCCTGACTACGGGCAACTGGGCAACGCGGATTTTGCAAATGGTTTATCGAAACGATGGAGACTACAACGCTTTTCCCAGCGGACATGTTTACCAGACAGCCTTAATCTGCCTGTTTTACAACCATCTGTATCCCAGCTATCCGTGGTTTTGGGTTGGGATTGTGGTCATCGTTGCGCTTTCAACACTATTTACCCGCCAACATTATCTGGCTGATCCGCTGGGCGGGCTGGCGATTGCCTGGTTGGGATACCGGCTTGGGATATATTTATATTTCTAAATGATGTGCAAAGGGAAGGAACAAACATGAAGCGTATTTTCGGCTTCCGACATGGCTACAGCGGACTCATCACCAACAACGTCGTGCCGCTGGGCGCTCGCGACGTCAGCGGCATCATCCAACAGGGAGGCACAATTCTGAGCAGCGCCCGTTGTCCCGAATTCAAGACTGAGAATGAACGCCTGGGCTTTGATCTGCGGGTTACAAGGTTGGGACACGTCCAACGGGGCGGCACTCCCAGCGCCTACGACCGCCTGCTCGCAACCCGCCTGGGAGCTGGTGCGGTGGAACGTCTGACTCGCGGCGAACACGGGGTATTGGTGGGACTCGTCAAAGGCGAGATTGTGTCCACGCCACTGGCTGAAGTGGTTTCCAACAAAAAAACACTGGATTTGAGCCTGCTGGAACTGGCACGAATGCTGGCAAGATAGAGGACATCTTATGAATACAAATGATCAAAATCACCGCACGATTCTAAAGGATATTGCCCATCGTGCCATGATCGAGCGAGACTTGCTGCCCGATTTTTCCTCCGAAGCGCTCGCCGAACTGGAACGACTTCAAGTACCTTCTCCGACAAATGGCGAACATGTCCGTGACATGCGGTCGCTTTTGTGGGTATCCATTGACAATGGCGACTCCCGTGATTTGGATCAACTCACCCTCGCCGAGGCGTTACACGGAGATAATATACAGGTTTTGGTTGCCATCGCAGACGTCGACTCACTCATTAAAGATGGTTCAGCGATCGATGAACATGCGCGCCATAACACCACGTCGGTTTATACGGCTGCCGAGATATTCCCAATGCTTCCAGAAAAGGTATCCACCGATCTGGCATCGCTGAATTTCAATGAAGACCGCCTATCGATCGTTGTTGAAATGGTGATCGACGCGGACGGATCTCTTCAGGATTCCAATATCTATAGAGCATGGGTGTGTAATCAAGCGAAACTTTCTTATAACAGCGTGGCGGCTTGGTTGGATGGAAGTGGAGAGATACCCGAAGCAATTGTTGCCGTGAAAGGGCTGGCAGAAAACCTGCAAATGCAGGACAGGGTGGCAAAAAGCATGAAGGATTTCCGCCATACCAACGGGGCGCTTAGCCTCGAAACTATTGAGACAAAACCGGTATTCGATGGAGATCAGATCCGTGTGCTTGAAATGCAAGAAAAGAACCGCGCCAAAGAGATCATCGAGGACTTCATGGTTGCAGCAAACGGCGTGACCGCACGTTTTCTCTCGGCTCATAAATTTCCTTCGATCCGCCGTGTGGTCCGCGTTCCAAAACGGTGGGATCGGATTGTCAAAATCGCGGCAGAATACAAGTTCAGGCTTCCGGATGCCCCGGATTCAAAAGCGTTGGAGGAGTTTCTTGTCAAACAAAAAGCCGCGGATCCGCTACGCTTCCCTGACCTTTCCCTGTCTGTGATCAAACTTCTTGGCGCAGGCGAATACATTGCTGAATTTCCTGATGGGGATGTTCCGGGACATTTTGGTCTCGCAGTCAAAGATTATGCCCACTCAACCGCTCCGAATCGCCGCTACCCTGACCTGCTTACTCAACGCTTATTGAAGTCCGCATTGGAAGGCAAACCAACGCCCTATAGTAAGGATGAACTGGATGTTCTGGCAGCTCATTGTACCGAAGCAGAAGATGCAGCCAACAAAGTCGAGCGCCAGGTAAGCAAATCCGCAGCCGCGCTCCTGCTTGAATCAAGGATCGGTGAGCGGTTTGATGGAATTGTCACGGGCGCTTCCGAGAAAGGCACCTGGGTCCGGCTTTTCAGCGTGCCCGTCGAAGGCAAAGTCGTACAGGGATTTGAGGGGCTGGATGTCGGTAACCGGATCAGAGTGCAGTTAACGTCGGTAAATGTGCAACAAGGATTTATCGATTTCAGAAAAGTCAGCGCATCCAAATATTGATACGAGAAATCACGCATCCGTATTCAATACGGAAAAGATTTGAGAGAACTCACTCGCGTGCCAAATAGATAACAGTAAGGAGACTCACATGAACAAGAAAGATACAAACAATTCCGCGACCGCCATTGGAGCAGCGTCGCCCCACGTTTTTACCCCTCTTCCGTATGCCGAAAACGCATTGGAGCCGATTATCACAGCCAAAACGATAAGTTTTCACTACGGGAAACATCACAAGGGCTATGTGGACAACCTGAACAAGCTGATCGCAGGAACGGAATATGCCGACCTGTCACTGGAGAAGATAATCACCAGTACCGCAGAACGACCAGAAAGAATCGCAATTTTCAACAACGCAGCGCAAACCTGGAACCACACGTTCTACTGGAACAGCCTGACACCCAATGGGGGCGGCGAACCACCCGCCGCACTCATGCAGAAAATCGAGGCATCCTTCGGCAGTGTCGACGACTGCAAGAAAGAACTTGCCAACGCAGCCGTTTCACAGTTCGGGAGCGGTTGGGCATGGCTGGTACTCGATGGCGGCGTGCTCAAGGTTGTGAAGACCGCCAATGCCAACATCCCCATGACAATGGGCTTCACACCGCTGCTCACCATTGACGTATGGGAACATGCCTATTATCTGGATTATCAGAATCGGCGTGTCGACTATGCCAATGCCGTGCTCGATGAGCTGATCAACTGGGAGTTTGCGCTTCAAAACGCAAGCTAATGGCAAATACATTCTGTTCTGTCTGGGGCTTAGCCACGTCAGAACGTAACGACGATGTTAAATGCATCCACTGGAAGATTTGCCATAAAAGGTTTTATTCAAAATATCGAAGACATCACGATCAAGAATAAGGATTTTTACCAGGTGCATTACACTGCCAGAAACTGTCATTTGGTTGTCATGGCATTGAAGCCCAAGAAGGAGATCGGGATGGAAGTGAAGGCGATAGCCCCCCAGCGCCAGCGGGTGGCTGCCCAACAACAAAATAATGGTTTTA
>JAIFNG010000060.1 GCA_020047815.1 Anaerolinea sp. | reverse complement strand
TATAAAATGATGAAAATAATTTTGAACTGCATCTGTACACGGCGGGGTTTCTAACCACCGCCTCATTTTAAAAAATGAACGGCTGACTGCCGTAGACGGTGGGCTTGAACCCCGCAAATTTCAAAGTCGCTGACTGCGGCTTTTAATTGCGTCCATCGTTTGCGAGTTGAGATTATATCTTGGCATGCAGACAGTCGTTTTATTTATTTAACCGTTGAACAACTTTATAGGAGATTAACATGAAAATTGCAAATAATGTCACAGATTTGATCGGCAACACGCCGTTGGTTCGCCTAAATCGTATCACTGCAGGTGCAACAGCTGAAGTACTAGCCAAGTTGGAGTTCTACAATCCAGCTCATTCGGTCAAAGACCGAATCGGTGCAGCGATGATTGATGAAGGTGAGAAAGCGGGCTTGATCAATAAGGATACAGTCATCGTGGAGCCGACGAGTGGCAATACAGGAATTGCGCTGGCAATGGTCGCTGCTGCTCGAGGGTATAAAATTATCCTGACGATGCCAGAAACGATGAGTAAGGAACGCCGGCTTATACTTCGTGCATACGGTGCAGAATTGGTGCTGACCCCGGGACCCGATGGCATGGGCGGTGCTATCCGCAAAGCAGAAGAAATTGTCGCCTCGGAGCCGGAAAAATATTTTTTGCCGCAACAATTTAAAAATCAGGCAAATCCTGAAATCCATCGCAGGACTACTGCCGAGGAAATTTGGCGCGACACGGACGGCAAGGTTGACTTTCTTGTATCTGGCGTTGGCACAGGGGGAACGATCACGGGTACGAGCGAAGTACTTAAATCTCGCAAGCCGTCTTTCAAAGCAATTGCTGTTGAACCAGACGCATCTCCCATCTTATCCGGTGGTGTGAAAGGACCTCATCCCATTCAGGGAATCGGTGCGGGTTTTGTGCCTGAAGTACTCAATACCAAAATCTATGATGAAATCATTCGTGTTAAGAATGACGACGCCTTCTCCATCGCGCGCCGTATGGCGCGTGAGGAGGGGCTGCTGGTCGGTATTTCATCAGGTGCGGCGACTTGGGCGGCTTTACAGGTCGCAAACCGAGAAGAAAATGCAGGCAAGTTGATCGTGGTTATCATTCCGTCTTTTGGTGAACGTTATTTATCCACTCCTTTGTTTGCCGACTTGGCTGAGTGATGCCGACTCTATAAGCAAGTTCAGACCGCACAGGTTTTAGGGCAAACAACCTGGAAAAAAGATCTTATGGACAAACCAGGTTGTTTGCAAATAATCATTTTTGGGAATTTATTAGATACAGAAAAAGTGAGAGTAAATGTTCAAGACCATTCATGAAGACATCCAGTCTGTTCTGGATCGTGACCCCGCTGCCCGTAATGTTTTTGAAGTTTTGCTGTGCTATCCAGGTTTGCATGCTGTATGGATGCATCGTATAACCCACAGATTATGGAAAAACGGTTTCAAATTGTTTGCGCGCTGGCTTTCACAAACAACCCGAGCATTTACAGGTATTGAAATTCATCCAGGCGCAACCATAGGTCATAATTTTTTTATTGACCATGGAATGGGCGTGGTGATCGGAGAGACAGCAGAAATTGGGAATAATGTTACTCTCTATCATGGCGTCACGCTTGGTGGTACAAGTCTGCATAAAGCCAAGCGTCACCCTACTATTGAAGACCATGTAGTTATAGGAGCTGGCGCAAAGGTGTTGGGAGCCATTACGATTGGCGCGCACAGTCGAATTGGAGCAAATGCAGTCGTAGTAAAACCATCTCCCCCAAATTCGGTGGTAATTGGCGTGCCAGGGCAGATTATTGTCCGTAGCCAGGGGCAAAGTAATGCGCCAGACCTGGAGCATGGGCTCCTTCCGGATACCATTGGCGACACCCTGTCCGCTTTGGTTGCTCATGTCGAAAAACTTGAAAAACGGTTGGATGGTCACTCGAATGTTTCACCTGCCTTGCACATGTCTGACCATGGCATTTGGTATGGAGGAGATTTTGCTATATAAAAAATACTTTCTCATCTTATTAGCTGCGCGTAGCCAATACCAACTAATAACTTTGAATCAATCCTTTCTACGACATCACTACAGTAATTTTTTGGATTGAAAATTAGAAATCATGATGGGCAACAAGGCATGTATGAAAAACTATTTCAATATAGTGGGTGACGGGTGCTGAGACCAAGCAGAAAGTTATGCCTTATTTTTACCCGAAATAATATTTTCCACGTTAGTATGAGTGAATAGGCATTTGATGAGCAACCTGCCATTATTTCCATCCCTCTGGTATATGTTTTTGAAAGTCAAGCACTGTGTTCGTCTGCAGCTTCGATCCTTAAATCACCAGCTGAGATTTTCACTTTTTCGAGTGCTTTAAATGTCAGCCGGGAAGATTCAAGGTTAAATTTTAGAGCCACCTGTTCAAAAAGTGTATGATAACTGTCCTTCACCATTTTGCTCCAGTTTAATTCAAGCTGGTTTGCAATATTATGTATTGTATCCACATTTTTTCCTTCGATTTCTACAAACTCGCCGTAAGGTAATTCATCGAGCATAATATGGATGTCGTTTAATTCATAGACCGCGCGGAATTTTTCGTAAATAACGACTACCTTATAGCCCAACGCTTCCAAAAATTCCCTCGCCTTTTCAAAATCTTCGACGATAAATTCAATTTCCCGTCGAGTAAGTAGGCCATCAGAAAGCTCTATACTTGGCCCTTTGAACGTGAAGCGTGCTTTTTCGTCCTGTCTTAATCGCAGAACCCTGGAAGACTTTCTTAACTCATTTTTACCGTTATCAAAGCGTAGATTTGTTTCGTGGGTGCGCAGCTGAATCAATTGCGCCTTCAAGAATTGAAGGCGCAATTCGATCATCCCTAAATTCTTTACAAAAAACTTTGCTTCGGTTTCATATCCATTCATGATTTTCAACTTTTGTTGTAATTATTGCACACTTAACAGAGTTTGCCTTTGCTCAACACTTTCGCCTGCCTTAACACGTACACGTCCCATGATCCCATCACGTGGGGATTTAAGTTCATTTTGCATCTTCATCGATTCCAGGATCAACATAACCTGTCCTTTTTTCACTTCCTGCCCTTCTTCAATCATAACCACGACCACAAGCCCGGGCATTGGTGCTTTAAGATGAAACTCGCCGTCAGTGATATCGCCCCCACCAGCAGTTTTTAATCGTTTTTCGCGTTCATCCTCAACTTTAACTTGATACTGTCTTCCACGGATTAAAACTTCCCAATCCTCTTCCCCCTGATAAACAAAGGCTTCATGAGATTTGCCGTTCAGGATAAGTGAAAAGACAGGCTGTCCACTTACAGATTTAAAATCAACTTCATACAATTGGGTGCCAATGAGAATGTGCTCCTCATCAACAATTTCAATTTCAAATCCTTTACCGCCAATAGTTGTAATATATTTCATTGTTGTTTCGACCTCAATGATGGTTATGATCTGCCCTTAAAAATCATCCGCGTAACTCAAACAAGAATCGCAAATCCAAAAAATATCTCAACGCTACACTATCGATGCATGCGTTCCCATCGGCCAACCCATTTCCAGTTGCTTGTGTCTCTCTCATTCCGTCGAACGATGTTTGCATTGCGTTCAGTTTGTTGATGGGCAACGAGTGTGGCCAGAATTGCTGCAATCTCCGTATCTATGGTTCGCACCTCCATTACATCCTCCATCGAGAAACGTTCCTCAACAAAACGTGTGTCAAATTGGCCGCCCATGAAGCGGTGAGAATCCATCAGCGTTTGATGGAATGGGATATTGGTGCGAACACCAACAATACGATATTCTTCCAGCGCACGTCGCATACGCAGGATGGCTTGTGCACGGGTTTCGCCCCACACAATCAACTTGGCGATCATGGGGTCATAGAAAGGGGTTATCTCAAAACCTGGGTAAACGCCGGTGTCCACGCGCACTCCCGGACCTGTCGGAAGCAGGCTATGGGTAATGCGTCCAGTTGAAGGCATGAAACCATTGAATGGGTCTTCTGCATTAATACGACATTCGATGGAATGACCATTTATTTTTATTTGGTTCTGTGTATAACTTAATTGCCGTCCACGTGCTATCCGGATTTGCTCGGCGACAATATCCACGCCAGTGACCATCTCAGTGACGGGGTGCTCCACTTGCAGGCGCGTATTCATTTCAAGGAAATAGAAATTCCGGTCTTTATCAACGAGAAATTCTATGGTGCCTGCGTTGACATAATCAACAGCTTGTGCAGATTTCACAGCAATATTTCCCATCTTTTCACGCAGTTCATCATCAATAAATATGGATGGCGACTCCTCCAATAATTTTTGATGACGGCGTTGAATGGAGCATTCGCGCTCGCCAAGATGAATAACGTTGCCAAAAGAATCAGCCAAAATTTGGAATTCAATGTGTCGCGCACCCTCGATTAACTTCTCCAAATAAACATTTCCGTCGCCAAAAGATGATTCTGCTTCCCGTCTCGCAGATGCAAGCAGAGTCTGCATCTCGTCAAGATTTTTTACTTCCCTCATTCCTTTTCCGCCACCGCCCGCAGTGGCTTTAATCAGCAATGGAAAACCAATCGAGGGTGCGATTCGTAAAAGATCGGCATCCGTCATATTGCCGACGTCTTCCGTACCGGGTACAACTGGTACACCAGCTTTGATGACTGTGGCGCGTGCTTTACCCTTATCTCCCATCGCTGCAATGGAGGAGGGTTTGGGACCAATGAACGTAATTCCAAGGTCCTCGCATTTTGCCGCGAAATCTTCACGCTCGGCAAGGAATCCATAACCTGGATGTATAGCGTCTGCACCTGATTTTTCTGCAACCTCAAAGATTTTGTCGGAACGTAAATACGATTCGCGCGAAGGGGCGGGACCAAGTAAGTAGGCTTCATCTGCATAACGAACATGAAGCGCGTGGCGATCAGCTTCTGAAAAAACAGCAACGGTACCGATGCCGAGTTCCCGGCAAGCACGAATGATGCGGACTGCGATCTCCCCACGGTTGGCAACAAGTACCTTTTTAAACATAAGTGTTTTTTTAGTTGTCATGGCTATAATGGTATATTTCCGTGCTTTTTGGCAGGATTCGCGTCGCGCTTATTGCTTAACATTTCCAAAGCGTTGATTAAGCGTGGACGGGTTTCCTTCGGCTCGATTACATCATCAATGTATCCACGTTGTGCAGCGACGTACGGATTGGCAAATTTTTCCTTGTAATCTGCAACCAGTTCAGCTTTCTTTTGAACAGCATTTTCTGCCGATTCCAGTTCCTTGCGGAATATAATACTAACCGCGCCATCGGGTCCCATGACCGCAATTTCAGCAGTTGGCCAGGCAAGGTTAACATCACTACGGATGTGTTTGGATGACATTACACAGTAAGCACCACCATATGCCTTGCGCGTGATAACAGTTAGTTTTGGGACAGTGGCTTCACAATAGGCATAAAGCAGTTTTGCACCAGATCGGATAATACCGTGATGTTCCTGGTTTGTCCCAGGCAGGAAACCAGGTACATCTTCAATGGTGATGATGGGAATATTAAATGCATCGCAGAAGCGAACAAAGCGTCCCGCCTTCTCGCTGGCGTCAATATCCAACACACCTGCTAGTACTGCAGGTTGATTTGCAACAAGACCGACGGAGTGCCCACCCAAACGCGCGAATCCAACTACAATGTTCTGTGCATAATTTTCATGGATTTCAAAAAAGTTTCCGTTATCAACAATCATTTGAATAACTTCTTTGACATCATAAGGTTTGTTGGCATCATCGGGAACAATACGATTTAATGCCTCTTCCATCCGTAAAGGGTCATCGCTTAAAATAAAGGGGGCATCCTCCATATTGTTCTGAGGCAAAAAACCCAGTAATTTTCGGATTAGATATAATGTGTCTGCTTCACTATCCGCCGCAACGTGACAGACCCCTGATTTTTCTGAATGAACGCTTGCGCCACCAAGTTCTTCCTGCGTCACTTCTTCGTGTGTCACAGCTTTTACCACATCTGGGCCAGTCACGAACATATAGGAAGTATTGCGTGCCATGAAAATAAAATCTGTTAATGCGGGGGAATATACTGCTCCGCCTGCACAAGGCCCCATGATCGCGGAAATTTGAGGGATGACTCCAGAAGCCATAGTGTTTCGAAGAAATATATCTGAGTAACCTGCAAGAGCCACGACGCCTTCTTGAATCCGCGCACCGCCCGAATCATTTAAACCAATGATAGGCGCACCATTCTTCATTGCCATATCCATGATCTTACATATTTTTTCAGCATGCACCTCTCCAAGGCTTCCGCCGAACACCGTGAAGTCTTGCGAGTACACATAAACAAGCCTGCCTTCGATGGTACCCCAGCCAGTTACGACTGAGTCACCCATAATCTTTTGTTTATCAAGCTCAAAATCATGGGTACGATGCACAACGAAAGCGTCTACTTCACGGAAGGAGCCCTTATCCAATAATAAGTCTAGGCGTTCCCGGGCTGTGAGTCGTCCCTTTTTGTGCTGTGCGTCAATGCGGGCTTGACCACCGCCAAGACGTGATTGAGTTTTTAGATCAGTCAACTGCTGGATTTTCGTTTTCTCGTTCATGAGCCTCTCTCGACAGTGATTTAACATTTAACAGGACAAGGGCAATTCCTGCCAAGTTTACTATAACAACAAACAACCAATTTGGATGCGGAATTTGCCATATCAAACGCTCGCTCCAGTACCAGATGCTGTATCCGGCTGCCGTACAAATTAGCAATTTCGCTGTCCAGCGCTTCCTCAGCCACAAGCTCCAAAAAAGTATCAAGCCGGTAATTGTCCAGCTTGCACCGCTCATGCTTGTGATGGCAGGTGTCGGGGATTCTGAAAATTGAGTCAACACATCTGCCCATCCAAGAGACGTCCACAAACGCAAACCATTCCACGTTGATAAGGTTAACACCAATATGTACAGCAAGGTTACTCGCAACAAAGGTCTTTTCATCGGTTGGCTCAGATTCGATAGGAAGTAAAAACTCACATGTGTAATATGGCGATAGCACAGGTATTTTATGAGTTGAGGAAATTGGCTAATGTTTCGGTTTATATTTTGGCTTTTCGAGAAGGTACATTAAATTTTTTCCGCCATATTCGCTATAGTTTTCGAAATAGGGGGCGAATTGCTTATTGTACGGCGGAAACAATAGGAGACGTGGGCTGGCGAAGACAATTGTGACGCCGCGCTGCCCTAAATAAATAGGAGCTTGTTTGTTTTGCAGAGCGAGGAAATAGTCGTAACTATTGATCAGGCCATCCATATTGACGATGGTGCGATCTTGAATAAAATATCCAACGTTTCCCCCGCCTGTCATACCAATGATGCTTCCGGGAGATGTGTTTGATTCGATATAAGGCAATACCCCCATGTAAGGGAGGTCTGCGGGAAAATAATCGTAGCGCATAATGGATTTGACATAATTGGAGAAATGATAAGCCATAAATATACTAAATACTATGGATGCAAGTTTAAGTGTAAAGCGTATGAACTTTGCTTTTCCATTCACTGCCCACCATGGCAAATGTTGAAAGCGGTGAATGAGAAGGTGGATTAGTACCGCCCCCGCAAGGGTGGCAAATATCATCTGGCTAATCCAGTACCATTCTTTTACTCCACCATATGCGGTGGTTGTATATGATAGGATATGAATTCCACAGCCTGCTGCAAGGGGAATGAGTGCCATATTAGAAACGATCTGCTTTGTACGGCGTTTATTGGTAAAAATAATAATGAAAGAAAGCGTCAATAATACAAACATGGAAATGTAATATCGCTCATCCAGCGTGTTTGATCCTGGAAATAGCGGATATATTTTTTTAGCCATCCAGAGAAACAGGCTGGATGCGGGCTGCCAAGCATCATATGCCTTATCATAACTAATGCCAAAGAAGCTTGTCCAATCAGGCGCGGGGCTCTCATAGACGGTATTAATAAGTGTTCCCCACCAACGCTTAACCTGTCCGCTAACCGGTGTGGACGTGCCAAATGAAATTTTATTGTACAGCATGTATGTTACAAGGGCGCCTCCAACTACCCCATAATAGATTCCACCTTCAGTAAGCCATTTTTTCCAGTAAATCTGCAGTTCATCAAGAGGCGAAATCATCTGATCATTTGTTTTGATTTTTAGATCTCCGAACCAATATGCTGCCAACCTCAAAAAAAGTATCAAAAGCAGGCTGATACCCCAGTCAATAACAAATGCACTGCGAGGGAAACTTTTGCCAATCCCCAATTGAACAAGAATAAAATATATACCTGCTGATAACACAGAGCTTATCGTAAGCGCTGTGCCAACACGGTAGAGCATTTTCCAAATCGACCCTGGGTACGGATATAGGTAAGTGCCGAAAAAATACAGCAAAACAGTTTTTATTACGAGTACCAATATCATTGCTTCCACCGCAGAAGCTGCGTATATCGTGTTGTATTGTTCTATACCCGTACGAAAAGCAACTGAAGATGTCATTGATGCGAAAATGATGAAAATATCCAATGGCAAAATAAACCGAATCGGTCTGTCACGGAAGATAATCCAGAACCCACAGATAACAGCAAGAAAGACAAGATCTAGACGGCTGAACATTGCAAATGTTGCCAAGATCGCGAGAACGACAATTTTACGCATGGTTACAGATTTTGTTCGCCGCTCTTTTTCAAAAATTGAAAGCTTGTAAATTAATAAGGTTATTGAAAATGCCGCAAGGGGGGTTTCAAGCCCGGATTCGTAAACGGTGGTGTGGATGTAATAATTGAATGCCCAGAAAGATGCAGTTGCAATTGCCACCGCGTGGGACAAATTGCTTTTTGCCAACCTGTAAATCATAATGGCTGTTGCCACATTGAGCACAGCCATAACCATCAGGAGGATGCGCAGCGGCAAGATAAGATCAAAGCGGGCGAAAAAAAATATCGGAATGCAGACCAACATCCATAATGGGTGATAGCCATTTGTAAGATTGATTCCATCGAAGGTACTGCCCAATCCCTCTGTAATATTCTGGGCAACCTTGAAATAATAATAAGCATCGTCGCGCATAAACCAAGTGTTTGGAAAGTTATAGGCATCTGAAAATGCTGCATACAAATGGATGCTGAGTATGGCGGTGGCCAGTGCTAATTCGATAAGGGGAATTTGTTTTTTTAAATAATTCATTGATCTAAATGGAAATGCTTTGTCGGAAATTGCTCCCTTCTGGCACCTGAATAATCCTTATTAAATATTGTAAGCAATCTTTCTAATAGTGTAATCACACCACAATCGTACTTGTTCCTTTGTGGCATATTTTATCAAGAACGGGTGTAAGTTTACCAGCCACATGACCAATTCCAGCACCTATCGATTTTTAATGTAGTCCTTTCCCTTTACATTGTGTTCATTCACTGTCCTATGAAATCACGCCATCCACAACCACACCTCGACTTTGGGACCTCCATTTCGATGGAAGGGAGTAGCATGCACATATGGGGATTATTTGAGTCCCAATTCGGATCTTGAGATTACAAGTCTTTGAATTTCGCTTGTTCCTTCATATATTTCCGTAATCTTTGCATCGCGGAAATATCTTTCCACGGGAATATCTCTGCTGTAACCTATGCCACCATGAATTTGCAAAGATTGATGGGCTACAAACATAGCTGTCTCAGACGCAAATAATTTTGCCATGGACGCCTCGAGCGAGTAACGTTTGCCGGTTGACTTTGAATTTTCCTTGGCGATGGCGGCATTGTACAGTAACAAGCGGGATGCCTCAATGCGTGTCTTCATATCTGCGATCTTGAATCCCGTACCTTGAAACCCTCCGATCGGTTGCCCAAACGCTTCCCGCTGACTCGCGTACTGACGTGCGGCTTCATAAGCTGCTTCGGCAATTCCAAGTGCCTGTGATGCAATTCCAATGCGTCCTGCATCCAAAATGGACATGGCTATTTTAAAGCCTTCACCCTCTTCGCCAAGTCTGTTTTCAGAAGGTATACAGCAGTCTTCAAATGTCAACTCACTGGTGGATGAAGCGCGGATGCCAAGTTTGGGTTCTTTCCTCCCACGTATCAATCCTTTTGTTTTGCCATCCACAAGGAATGCGCTGACACCTTTTTGCTTTTTGTCGGGATCGGTCATCATAAATACAACCAGATAGTCTGCTACGGGTCCACTTGTAACCCAGGACTTATGCCCATTTAAAACATAAAAATCACCGTTGCGGATTGCACGGCTTTTCATTGTCCCTGCGTCTGATCCACTTTGGGGTTCGGTCAGCGAATAGGCACCAACGGCATTACCAGATGCAACAGGTGTGATGAATTTTATTTTCTGGTCTTCTGTCCCGAATTGCATTATTCCATGACAATAAAGCGAATTATTCACAGACATAATTACGCCATGCGAGGCATCCACTTTCGAAATTTCCTCGAGCGCCAAAACATAGGCAAGAGAATCCATTTCTGCGCCACCGTATTTTTCTAAGACCTCAATACCCATGAACCCTAATGCACCCATCTTCCTGATGGTCATGTGTGGGAATTCCCCGCTCTCGTCGAATTCCGCCGCGATGGGCGCAATTTCTTTTTGAGCAAAATCACGTGCAACACCACGCAGCAGCTTGTGTTCAGTGCTGAGTGGATGGATTGGAAGATCTGTCATTTTTTCACCTCTGGCAAAATGCTATTTGGATTATACCGCCCTAAGGATTAAAAAAAACAAGGAAGGTTTTTATAAATAAACAGGATTTACCCAAACAAGTGCTGGTCTAGTAAAGTTGTCTGATCTAAATCCGCAAAATCCTTCTCTTTTGGTTTTCTCTTGTATAATCTCTTCTATGAACAATAAATCTTTTTCCTACCTCAACCCAAAATGTGAAGCTCGTAGTCATATCGAAGGCGGATGTGGCGTTTTTGCCATTGCATTTATCCCCAAAGGAGAACTAGTATCCTTGTGGGGTGGACGCATTGTTCACAAAAATGATCTTGATCCATCCATGCCTCGATTTTCCCAGCGTGTTCTGCAAATTGATGAGGACTTTTGTTTACTGACCGCTGAGGAGAAGGAACCTAATGACTGCTTCAATCACTCATGCTGCCCCAACCTTGGTTTTTTTGGTCAAATCGGATTGGTTGCGTTGCGTGATATTGAATTAGACGAGGAGTTGACTTTTGATTATGCCATGTCTGATGGCAGTCCCTACGACGAGTTTGAATGCTATTGTGGTTCAACAAATTGTCGCAAAAAAATTACTGGCAATGACTGGAAAATTACTTTTCTATGGGAAAAATATAATGGATATTTCTCCCCCTATCTTGCTAAGCGAATTCAATTTTTGCGCCAAAAAATGGGCCAATCAGCATCTGACGCTTGAATTGGGTAAACCACTTCAGGAAAAATTAATACTTGAGAGCGGTGATGAAATATTTGCTCGGTGAAAAACTAATTCTTGACTGGAAAGTTACATCAGTCACCATTATTAGTACTTTGTTGCTGATCATGGATCATTACTATACATTTACAGCCCACAAATATTTGGATCGAGTTATCTTTTACCTCATCATTCCTCTTTTAGTGATTCTCATTATCTTTCGAGAGAATCCAAAAGCATACGGTTTTACCTTTGGCGACTGGAAACTAGGATTGTCATACACAGCACTGGGTATTACTTTCATGACTCCCATCCTATATTACATAGCAAACGGCAATACAATCATGAAAGCTTACTATGAGTTCCTTTTGCCCGGTTTGCCATGGGGGACCTTCCTCGACCTGGTCGGCTGGGAATTCTTCTTTCGCGGCTGGATTTTATTCGCATACGCAGGCAAATTTGGACATGATGCCTTATGGCTGCAAGCTGTCCCATTTGCATTGGCACACATCAATAAACCTGATATTGAAACCCTCTCCACTGTCTTTGGCGGTTTTGCCTTCGGTTGGGTGGCATATCGCACGAAATCCTTTATTTGGCCATTTTTCATCCATTGGTTCATTTCTGCTTTTGTAATTATGGTTGCCGCGGGCGTGATCTGAACAAAAACAAAATGACTCGTTATGAACTTCGTTCTGCACTACAGTCAGAAGCCAATCAAATCAAGGATTTGATTAATTCGGTTGGGATTAACCCCACTGGATTGGATTGGAAGCGTTTTATCGTGGCGGTAGGAGAAAATGGGCAGGTGATCGCCTGCGGACAGGTCAAACCCCATAGCGGTAACATCCGCGAACTAGCCTCGATTGCTGTCCATCCCGAGCATCGTGGAGAGGGTATTGCCCGTGCCGTGATAGAGTTGCTATTGCGTGAAAATCAATTTCCCATGTATTTGATGTGTATGTCGCACAATATGCCGATATATGAAAAATTTGGCTTCCAAGCAATTACCGGGCATCAACTGCCGCGTTATTTTTTACGCGTAAAAAAACTATTCATTATTGCCAATATGTTCAGAAAGTCAGACGAGGAATTACTTGTAATGAAGTTGGAGTAAAATACACTCGTATGAGAAATATTTTGTACCTATTACTTGGCATCATGGCAGGCCTTGCATTTTCCGGGGTGCTTGTTTTTGTTTCTCGGACCCCAACGGGTGAGGCTATTATTTTACAGCCTGCTCCAACCAAGGCTCCATTGGCAGTCCATATCGTTGGGGCTGTGCCACGACCTGGTTTGTATGAATTTGCAGAAGGGGCGCGTGTGCAGGATGCGATCAATGCTGCGGGCGGTTTGCTTGTCGACGCTGACGTTGATTCGTTAAATCTTGCCGCATTACTTGAAGATGGCAAGCAATTGATTATTCAATATCAGGATGGAGGCGATGTAACGTCCAATGACGATACGGTTGATCTGCCATCCACAGATGATGCCAGCCCAGACGAGGAATTGGTTAATATCAATACTGCCTCCCTGGAGGAACTCAATGCTCTTCCTGGTATAGGCCCAACCACTGCGCAAAAAATCATTGATTATCGCACTGAAAATGGAGAGTACTCAACCATCGAAGATATTATGAATGTTTCAGGTATTGGACCTGCGACATTTGAAGAGATAAAGGACTTGATCACAACTTAATGGAAGTATTTTGATCTATTTGCGGATGAGATTTTCGTTTACCTATTTCGCTAATCATTTTTTTCTTGTATCCTGAATAAACTGACTTTCCAGACATACCTATTCTCCAAAAAATGGGGAGTAATTAATCATGCAAAAAAATAAATACCCGAACTTAATACCCCTTGGTGCAGTTGTTCTCTTTGTTTTATTCCTATTTGCCTGGCAGGGGAAATAAGGGATTTGGCCTGGAGGATGAAGGCTTTCTTTGGTATGGAGTTCAGCGAGTCATGGTCGGGGAAGTGCCAATTCTGGATTTCATGGCTTATGATCCGGGACGTTATTATTGGTCAGCGGCGCTCATGGGCTTGCTCGGCGGAAACGGTATTATGAATTTGCGGGCTGCTGTCGCTGGTTTTCAAATAATCGGGTTATTTATAGGACTGTTATTTACTTGAGTTTAGAGTTCGTCGGACATTAACAAAAATGGAACTTGCTGATAAAGTTTTCGTGTGACCAAAAAATCTCTCAGCGAGTTCCGACCGAAAGGCTTATTCGGCTACCTCTGTGGGTGGGGCTGAGTGAAACCCAGCAGGATAAGGTAGTCCGGGTACTCCAGGGTTCCATCGCCCGCGAATGATCGATTTGAATGACCGGCGTGGCGCACGTTCAGGCGGCTGAATTGTCTGGAGTTACTACCGTTTGGGTTGATTCCAGGCATGGACGATTTCTATATGTTTCCATGAGATCGAACAAGTCCTGGCATAAAACTCTGTAATGGTTTCGCAGTAGATATTTTGAGTGTCATCAAGGGTCTCGATGCCGCTGAATATTCGATTAATCCTGGCTGGGGATAAAACCAGCCGACTCCACTGGCCAGCCTTCAAATACTATTTGAGGCAGGATTTCCCTCAAGCGACTACATACATATTATCTCCTGGAAATCTATTGACTTTGGCCGATCTGTTCAATAGCCAATATCTGGTTTATGAAAATATACCAAGGCCGGAAGGTACTACTTACAACGACACCCTAATCAGATTTTTTCTATCTCAAACATCTAGATATCCATTAAGAAGTAGCCGAGTTTATATTGCCAAACAGGCATACAGCCAAATTGATCAAGCGCGGTTGCCGCCATTAACTCCCCAGATAAACACAAAGGGCGGTGGATACCGAATTACAATATAAAAGAATAAACGAACTGCCCGAACATGAACAAAAACGGTATTACTGCCAGCGCAATCCCCGCCCACGAGAAATTCCTTGAGTCATTTTTAAGTATGAGTCCGATCACCCCCAATACAAAAGAACCCTGGGTTAAAAAACAGTAAGATAGTGCGGTTAGATTATTTATTTGGCCGAATATCTCGTAGGAGATGTTCAGGTAAACGGCACCATAATTTGCCAGCAGAGACAAAACACAAAGAATGCCTGCAACTGATGATGCGATGCCAAAGTAGGTTTTTCTGATGGGATGGTCTGCCATTTTTGTTCCTTCATTTTTTCCTTGTCCATGAGATCATAGAATCGACTTTCTTTGCGAGACGGTATGCAACATCCTTGAAGCCGAAGCGGGGCCAGTAACGGGATGCCAATAAATTGGGGCTGATCCAGTTGGTGTAGCAAACTTCAAATCCCTCTTTGCAAGCCTGATCCAATCCGTGCCAGGTAAGGGCATTGGCAATGCCGCGTCCGCGCGCTTTCGATGTGGTAGCCGCAATACTAAGATAAATGTTTTGGCTCATATGTAAAGGAAGTGCATCGAAGTGGTAAACTTTGGGCATGGAATTTCCAATCACAGAATTGCTTGACTATGAAAATAGCGTTGAGTGGATTCTCGAGCATTTTCATCCCAAAGGACTACAGTGTCCCAAGTGCGATTGTTCCATGGAACAATCGCGGGAATTTAGGCGTACCCTGTCCAGCGACTTGCTCGTCCAGCGTTGTCTCAATTGCGGTGCGATTTACAATCTGTATACTGGCACTGTGTTTGAAGGAAGCCAGTGGACGCCAATGCAAGTCGTCTTGCTCATGCGAGGAATTTGCAAAGGTGAGACGACCCGGGAACTCGCAGCCGAACTGCAATTGAATTACAAAACCGTGTTGACGATGCGCCATAGAGTGCAAGCCAACGCAGAAATTGAACAGCCAAATACCGCGCTTCCCGATAGTCATTCTGAAACAGACGAAATGTTCCAGAATTCGGGGGAAAAAAGGTGAACTACACCCTGACCCCGAAGATCCCCCTAGAAGACGAGCCAACAAACGGCGCGGACACGGAACTTACGATAATGATCGACCTCCGATTGTCGGAACGGTAGGACGAGAAAGTGGGCAGGTACGTTTGCGCGTGGTTCACAATACGGATCGAAAAACATTGGAAGGGCATGTTCATCGGTTTACGCTGAAAGACACTACTTGCTATACAGATGAGTGGCAGTCGTACAACCACATCATTCGGGAACATAAGACGGTTTGCCATGCTGAACATGAGTGGGCACGTGATGATGATGGAGACGGTGTTCGCGAAGTCCACACGAACACGGCTGAAGGCATGTGGACAGATGTACGAAATTACTTGCGCCCTTTCAAGGGTGTTCACAAAGTTTATTTGAGCGGTTATGTGGCAATGGCTGAATTTCGCAGAAATCTCAAACGTATTTCACCTGAGTTCATTGCTGCTCTCGTCACTTTGCACTTGGTTTACACATGAGCCAATGTTTTTTGGCGTAGTAAGCATGTCTTGGGCGTCATCTTTATTCCTAACAAAGCCAACACAACCAATAGAGACTCCTTCTTCAATCGCAAGCCAGACCTTCCAATCTTTATCATCGGCAAGCTCAGACCAGCCTTCCTTTAATTCTAGATAATCCTCAGGAATGGTCGGATGCCAGTACGGCGGACTTGCCAACGCCTGCATGATATTATGCGAGAGATTTCCCAAATGCTCATTATCACCTGCACCAGCGGGGCGAATAATTATATTTTTGGGTTCCTCAACGGTTGGAATTTTTAGCAAGCGTAAATCCAGCATGGCATCTACCCGCTCCTTTCCGAATCCTATATCGAAGAGGGCATCAATCACATTCGTATCCGCCGCAGATACATATATCCGTTGACTAAATACGCCATCACTGATCCAGTCATCGCCAAGGCACGCATAAAGGTCCTGAAGAACTGTTGCGCTTTCTCCATTGGCAATAGCATAACCTGGCAGGTATACATACCCACAGCGACCCCAGGGTTGAGTTACCCACTCGCCGATCAGGAACGCAACCATCATTTCATCACGGAATGCGGCATATCCGTAGTCAGGTTTTGCATTCCAGATATTCCTGACTTTTTGTTCAGCAGATTGCGGATATTCAAAGCTCATGGGCAGCAGGGGAAAACTGCCACGGTTGCGTTTGTGGCGCTGTGCCAGCAAGTTCCCTGCCTGGGGCAGCATTTCCCCGGTAAGACGTTTAATCTCAATTTTCATTTTATGTACTTTCTGCAAATAAAAAATTCCTGACAACCAGAACAGCCCCGCCGAAGACAATTCCTAAAATACTTGTGATACCTGGCAGAACCCACATCAACATAGAACTCCCAGTGGACTTGATCCGCGCATTAAGTGGATGTTCTGAGTCATACAGGACAGTAACCTTAGTTCCTCGTTCGTAGATTTGTGAGGAACTCCCTTCGCTTAACTCCACCTGGCGGGACTTACCATCTGAAGCAGTGAACTGGATGACTGGGAAATAATAATCGTCATACACCCTATCCTGCTCATTGATATATTCGCGGCGCTTGATCACATCCACCACCACACCATCGGCGCTATCTTCTCTGCTTAATTTTCGGATGTTACCGTAAGATGAAATACCAGCAACCAGCAGCATGATCACTGCCACCCCTAAGAATATCCCAAGGATGAGATTTTCAAATGTCTTGGACTCTGCTTTCATGACATCGAATTGTTTGTCAAAATCTTTTTCAAACTCATTTGCTGAGTCATCGAATTCTGACGGATCAAGCATCGCTTCGAGCTTTCTCCGATCCGCCGGTTTGTAAATTTCATCCAGCGAGTTGTACTTGACACCGTCCACTTCAAACGAGACTGGTATGTCATCTGCCCAGTTGATTGAGTATTTTTTTACCATGGATTTTATTCCTTATTTTCCTCTAACTCGCCACAACCGCCTCGCCAACTACTTCTCCATTCTCGCTCTCTTCCTCCGCCACGCCATACGCCACCTCCAATTGATGACGGAACTGCTGCGTATACAGTCGATAGTAATGTCCTCGCAGCTTTAGTAATTCAGCATGTGTGCCCTGTTCTGCGATCCTTCCACCCTCGATAACCAGGATGCGATTGGCGCGGCGGATCGTACTGAGTCTGTGGGCAATGACAAAAGAGGTGCGTCCCTGCATCAGGGCATCCATGCCTTTTTGAATCAGCGCCTCGGTCAAGGTATCCACTGATGAAGTAGCTTCATCCATAATAAAGAGCTCGGGACGGGCAAGTACTGCGCGCGCAAGTGAGATCAACTGTTTTTGTCCCACCGAAAGCAGATTGCCGCTCTCCCCAACGCTTTGATCATAGCACTTTTCCAGGGTCACAATGAAATCATGTGCCCCCGCAATTCGTGCGGCTTCTTCCACATCCGCATCATTGGCTTCCAACCGGCCATAACGGATATTATCCCGTATCGTCCCAGAGAATAGATGCGGGGTTTGAAGTACAATGCCAATCTTGTTATGGATTGACTCTAATTTGTAGTCCATATAATCCATGCCATTGATGCGGATCACGCCATTTTGAGGCTCATAAAAACGGCAGAGCAGGTTTACGATGGTCGACTTGCCGCCGCCCGTTGGTCCGACAAGTGCGATCATTTCCCCTGGATTCACCTTCAGGGAAAAATCGATCAGGACGGGTTTTCGGTCTTCATAGAAAAAATCCACATGGTCAAATTCTATTTTGCCAAGCAGGGTATGCGCCTCAACAGCGCTTGGGCGGTTGTGGACTTCGGGTGGGGTATCCACTAGTTTAAAGATCCGTTCAGCAGATGCAATACTGTGCTGCATTTCCGAGTATACCCGCGCCAAATCCTGAATCGGCCACATCATAAAAGTAAGATAAGATACGAATGCTTGGATGCCACCGATGGTCATCAGTCCAAGGTCGATCTGCAACCCGCCATAGCCAACGATGAATCCCAGCGCAAGCGCCGCTATCATTTGAACAGTGGGCAGAAAAAGCGCGGAGAGCCATGCAGCGCGGTACGAGGCTTGGTACATGCGCGTGGTCAGCCCCTGAAATTCCCGGGTGTTTTCGTCCTCGCGTCCCAGGGCTTTCACCACCCGTGTTCCTTGAAAATTTTCGTTGAACGCGCCCGTAATCTTGCTGTTTGCGCGCCGTGACACGCGAAACTCCGCCAGAATCTTTTTTCGGAACTCAACTGCGATTAGCATCATGATGGGGATGATGGTCAGCACGATCAACGCCAGTCGCCAATTTATGATTAGCATAAAAATAGTGGAGGAGAGAATATTCATTACTGCCCATGTCGTATCCACAATACCCCAGGTCAGTAAGTCTGAGACACGACCCGTATCCGAGGTGACACGCGCGATCATGCGTCCGACCGCGTTTTGGGCATAATACGAAAGAGACAGGTCCTGCAGATGATTGAAAAGCATCCTGCGCAGGTCGTATTGAATTCGCTCGCCAAGCACTCCCGCCAGATAAATGAATGTAAAAACCGCACCGGCCTGGATCACGATCAACCCGCCGTAAATAGTGGCAAGGTGCATCAGCCTTTCCTTGTTTTGCAAGATAATTCCCTGGTCAATGAACTGCTTGCTAAGATAGGTGAAGTAAGCATCCAACCCCGACACCAGGGCTATGGTTAAGAAAAATCCCACCACCCATTTCCAGTGGGGCTTAAGCAGCGAACCGATCCGGTTCAGCACCGGGGCTGTCAGTTGTGAGGTAAATTCTTCCTCTTCAAGTTCGATCAATTCTTCGGACATTTTCTATTCTCCGTTGAGAAAAAAAACAAAGTACCCTGAGGGAGTATGCTATCCCTTACCAAAGGGTCTCTTTTAGTCGAGTCGTGAAATTTCTTTTTCTAATTCGGCGTCAATTTTTGTTTGAATGTCATAAATTCTGCGATACATGCCGCTCTCGTCTTTCAGCAATTCGGCATGGGTTCCCATTTGAACGACCTCACCTTTATCCAAAACAAGGATGAGGTCGGCAGCCATTACGGACTGGATGCGATGCGCGATGATGAAGGTGGTGCGGGCTTTCATCAATTCGTTCAACGCGTCGCGAATTTCTGCTTCAGTCTCCGTGTCCACCGACGATGTCGAATCATCCAGGATTAAAATGCGCGGATTCTTCAACAGAGTGCGCGCAATGGCGACGCGCTGTTTTTGTCCACCAGAGAGGGTCACACCCTTTTCGCCCACCATTGTGTTGTAGCCGTCTGGGAAAGTTAGAATCACATCATGAACTGCGGCTGCTTTTGCGGCACGTTCCACTTCATCTTGAAGTACTTCACGCCCAACCCCATAACGGATATTATCGCGAATAGAGCGACTGAATAAAAATGGTTCCTGCTCTACAATACCGATCTGCTGACGCAGGTAGGCGCGCGAATAATCCTTCAGATCCACACCATCAAGCAGTATCTGTCCACCTGTGTATTCGTGAAAGCGAGGCAGTAGATTCACCAGCGAGGTCTTGCCTGAGCCAGTTGAACCAAGCAAGGCAATTGCTTGTCCAGGTTCGGCGTGAAATGAGACGTTTTTCAGCACATCCGATTTACCATCGGTATACATGAATGAAACATCCTTAAAAAGAAGATCACCTTCTGCTGAACCCTCAGGTTTCACCCGACCATCAAATAAGGGCTCACGCTGCTGCTTGACTACTTCCATCAGGCGCGAGTATGAGACCATACCAGTCGAGGTTTGTACGATGATGCGCCCCAGGTTGCGGATGGGCCAGATAAGCCAGACCACCAAACCAGCATACGCGATATATGTGCCGAGTGAAATATCGCCGTCTATCGCCATGATCGCGCCGTACACGAAGCCAAATAGCATCTGAAATCCAAGCACTATATCTGACAGGGGCCAGAACATTGAGTGCATGAAAAGCAGGATTTTTCCTTTCAAATACTTGCCCCAGTTATCCTTCTCAAATTTTTTCTTTTCATAATCCTGGCGCGCAAAAGCTTTGACCACTCGCACCCCTGTTAGATTCTCCTGCAGAGTAGTAGAGAGGATGGCTTCCTGAGCCTGGTATTCTTCATATGCTTTAGTAACCCTTCTGAAAAACCAGATGGACACCAGGAGAATGATTGGGATCACCACAACTGAGACCAGTGCCAGTTCCACATTAAGGTTCAGGATGGCAATGAAATTAATCACAAAGAGCAGGATAATACGTCCTACACCAATGGCTTGTTCACTGAAAAAGCGGCGCAAGGCGTCTACATCAGATGTGACGCGCTCGATCAGGTCACCTGTGGGTGTGGTGGCGTGATATGAAAAGCTCAATCGCTGGATGTGATCGAAGAGAAAATCGCGCAAGCGTCGCGTTATGCCTTCCGCCGTATACGCCGCCAGACGCCCGGAAAGGAAAGCAAATCCTCCCTCAACCGCAGCGAGACCGATGAATCCCACACCGATCCAAACAAGGGAAGAAGTCAGAGTTTCGCCAATGTATTTTTTTTGCACAAGAATGTCGTCTGCAAAAAAACGAAGGAGGATATAGGTAAAGGTTTTTGAAAGAGCCGAGATTGCCAGTGAGACAGCCGCCACAATATATGACAAACGATAATCGGACATCATCTGCCACAACCCTTTGAGGCGATTGGCTTGCAATGTAGGACGGAAGTCGAATGTAAGTGAAGGTTCAAAAAGTGGTTGTAATGTGGTCATTAGTACTCCATTGCTGTCAACGCGAAAACAAATTTATTTTCCGACGGAGCAATCTCGATCCAAAACAGGAGATTGCTCCGTCGGATAAGTATTCCCGCATTAACATGAGACAAATTAAACAAAAAAGCCGTGACGTGTGCGCCACAGCCCAAAACTAACAGGGGACGGAGAAAGACCTAGTTTCGGTCTACAGACGCACTCCAAGAAGGTAATTGGTCGACAGCGTTGGGGATCAAAAATGTGTAAATCATCAAGAGTGCGCTCCTTTCTTTTAGAATTTTATTACTATGGGTCGAGTTTACACCTAGCAGACAAATTATGTCAAGCATCAATTCTCAAATGTTAGCGCAAAGTTAAAATGTCCCCTTCGGAGGACGAGAAAAAATGGAGATATTGGTACAGATGAGCACAAAAGAATTGAGCAGATTGGAAGTCATGCAAAGGTTATCAGAGAAACGCATGAGCCAGAAAGAAGCAGGAGAAATCTTGCATCTTGGCAAGCGGCAAATAAAACGGTTGCTGAAGTCATATCGAAAACAGGGGGCGGTCGGATTGGTTTCAAAACACCGAGGACGTAAAGGGAATAACCGTTTGTCGGAGAGCGTGAAGAAACAAGGCTTGAATTTGCTGAAAACGAAATATCAAGGTTTTGGTCCAACGTTGGCACACGAGAAGATGGTGGAGAAAGACAAATTACAACTCTCGGTGGAAAGCGTACGGAAGATCATGATCGAGGAAGGTTTGTGGAAGCCGCGCAAAGTGACAAAGGTTGTGGTACATCAAATGCGGGAACGACGTGCCTGTGTTGGAGAACTGGTGCAGATTGATGGCTCCCCGCACGATTGGTTCGAGGGGCGAGCCGAAGCCTGTGTACTGTTGGTATTTATCGATGACGCCAGCGGGAAACTGCTACAATTACTTTTCGTCGAAAGCGAGAGTTTTTTCAGTTACTGCACCGCGGCGGATGGTTATTTCAGACAGCACGGCAAGCCAGTAGCCTTCTACAGCGACAAACATGGCATTTTTCGGGTCAACACCCCCTCGCTGGGGCAAGGGGACAGCCTGACGCAGTTTGGACGGGCAATGCGGGAACTGGATATCCAGATCATTTGCGCAAATACTCCGCAAGCCAAGGGACGCGTGGAGCGGGTCAACCAAACCCTGCAAGACCGTCTGGTAAAGGAAATGCGTCTGCTCGGTATCTCCAGCATGGCAGAGGGCAATGCCTACCTGCCTGAGTTCATGACAGACTTCAACCAACGCTTTGCGGTTGAACCACGCAGTTCCGTCAATGCTCACCGCACCTTGACTGCCAAAGATGACCTCGCCACCATCCTGACCTGGCAGGAGCAGCGGAGCGTCTCAAAGAATCTCACGGTACAATTTGAAAAAGTCGTGTATCAGATTCAGACCAAACGCCCCTCTTATGCCCTGCGTAACGCACACGTGACGGTTTGTGTTAATGTCCAGCAGCAGGTGACGATTTTATATAAAGGTAAACCCCTGGAACACACGATTTATCACCAACAAGCAAAACAGTCCGAAGTGATTTTGGCAAAAGATTTGGACGCCACCCTCAAAGAACGGATTTATGCCAAACCCGCTCCGGACCATCCCTGGCGCAAATTCGGCGCTTTCAAAAATCGCGAAAATGTCCCCGCCCCGCGGGGCGGGGACATTTTAACTTTGGAATTCAGGTGACATTTCTATTTTGGGCTAACAGCATCAATTCTCAAAAGGAGCATCCAATTTTGTGCGGTAACCACCAATAGTGGAAATGCGCTAGAATTGAGATATGGACACAACTCTATTCAAAATTACCCAATCACAGAACTCACCGTCTTCCATACCGGTAAAGACTCTCGATGAGATAACGCGGGAACTGCCGCAGGGATTTTATACGACATTCAGCACGCTCTCAGGTGGAACAAGGGTTCTGGGATTTCGCGCACATCTGCAGAGATTGTATAACCCAGCCGCCAAGATGGGACTCACGGCTTCTGTGGACGAAGCTACTTTGCGTAGTCGCATCGCCGACATGGTGAAAGTGAACCTGCCAAAGGAATCGCGCGTTCGCCTAATCCTGACGAAGGACACTGGAACGATCTACGTCGGCATTCTACCTTTCGAGCCGCTGTCTGAATCTGTGTACCGTGACGGGGTGCAGGTCATTACCTCCAGCGTTATGCGAAATGATCCAAGAATCAAAGGCACAGACTTCATCGTCCAAAGCGCCGAGCAAAGAAAGCTGGTGAGGGGCAATGTATTTGAAGTTCTATTGACCCAGAATGGAAAAATTTTAGAGGGGATGACTTCCAATTTTTATGCAGTCAAAGGAAAAACACTAATCACCGCCCGCAGCGGAATTCTGCTTGGAGTCACACGCCGTGCTGTTCTGAGAATTGCAAGAGGGCAGGGAATGTCCATCAAGTATCGCTCACCAAAAATTAGCGAGAAGTTTGATGAGGCTTTCCTCACATCCAGTTCACGCGGAGTCGTCCCAATTGTTTCGATTGATCAAAATCTAGTAGGGCGGGGGAAAGGTGGCAAATGGACGGAAACGCTCTCCAAGGCGTATCAAGCTTACGTTGAGGAAAGAAGCGAGAGGATCGTAGAATAGATTAAATTTCTGAGTTATTGACAAATGAACTAGTAGTGCATAAAATATGAACTTATGGTTCATGATTTATTTTCCAACTGGCAACAAATCCACGCGTACATCCTAAAATTTGAGCAGGAGGGTGTTGTCACGCGCACCTTTCGAAGGCTGGACCCTGACCGTCAACAATCCATTGTTGAGGCTATTTTGGAAGAGGCAATCGAAAAGGGGCCAACCTCGATAAACATCAAACAGGTGGCGGGCAGGGCAGGAGTGGCGGTTGGTTCGTTATATCAGTACTTCAACAACCGCGAAGGCTTGTTGACCTTTTCTACAAGGTTGTGCTCCACCCTCATGACAGATGCCCTCCAATTGATCCAACCCTACCTGATCGAGCTGCCGCTGCGGGACGCTCTACGAGCCTACCTTATGGGTGGCATGGAATGGGGAAACACCATGACTGGTTTGGTTCAGTTTGTTGCGCGTGCAGCTTACACAGGTGATCCGGCTCTGAGAGACACTGTTGTGAATCCAATAGCGGATGCCATGTTGGAAATCATGAAAGGTCTTCTGACAACAGCGCAGCAACGCGGCGAAGTACGCTCTGATCTGGACGTAAATGCTGCGGCGCGCGTAGTCAATGCACTGGTCATTGCCATCGGAGATTCTCAATTGTTACCCTATCTCGATAGCTACTTCCGTGTCACGGACAAATCCATGCCTTTGGAACGGGTTATCAATGCGCTCGTGGATTTGGTGACGCGGGGCATTGCACAGCAGGATGTGTAGAGGAAATTTCATTATTGTCAACAAGACCCCCGTTAATTTTCTTTGCCAAAAGGAGTTGAATTATGCCCCCTATTATGAGGCAAGTATTCAGGTTTTTCAACAAGTTCTTCATGGTTCCCATGTTCCAACTAGGATTTGGACCGTTCTTTGGCAACCCCTTTACAGGTTACATCATGGTTATGAAGGTAAAGGGACGCAAAACAGGCAAGGTGCGCCTAGCACCGGTCAATTATGCCATCCACAAAGGGTATGTCTATTGCATTTCTGGTGGACGCACAACCTCGGATTGGTTTCGCAATCTGCTTGCCGATCCAGAAATTGATTTAATGCTGCCGTCTGGAAGCATCCATGCCCGCGTGGAGGAAGCCACCGACTCTGACCAAAAACTAATCATCACGCGCCAGATACTCAAGAATGCTGGCTTTGCTGGTTTCTTTGAGGGCTATAACCCCTTCACGATCACCGATGCTGAACTGGCTCAAAAAATTGAAGACCTGCCTCTTCTGCGCTTTCATCCGCTGGGACTCGGCAGCGGACCCTCCGACGCGGGCGGCTGGGCATGGATTTGGACTTTTGTCGTCACGATTATTTTGATACTCTTGCTTCTGCGTTAACGTTGTAATGATTTTCCTAATACTGTCCACCTGGGTAGGTACAGCTTTCTTTTTTACGAATAAAATCGCATCAACGTAAAACCGTAAAAGGATTGAATGAACACCTCTGTCTTACAAATCAAAGACCTAACCAAACGCTTCGGCGCACTAACCGCCGTTGACGACCTCTCGCTCGAAGTTTATGAAGGCGAAATCTTTGGCTTCCTCGGACCGAACGGCGCGGGCAAGACCACATCCATCAACATGATGTGCGGGTTGCTCAAGCCAGATGCGG
>JAIFNG010000023.1 GCA_020047815.1 Anaerolinea sp. | reverse complement strand
GATGGCAATTCCTGCCGTCAGAATTTGGTTGAGCGCCTGGATCCCCGCCAGTAATGGTTCCATCCAACCGTTAATCATGCAAACCCTTCCAGTAAAAATTTCTGTTTTTTAAAACCATCAAGCTTGACAGCCTGACCTATTTTAATGATCTTGCAAAGAACAAAGCCACGTCCTGCGTCAGGTAATATTGGTCATTATACCCGCAGAATTCATATCCAAATTTTTGAGAAAGACGAATGGCGGGAAGATTCTTGGACTGCATCTCCAAAATGACACGGCGATAAGCCCTGCCCGTTGCCCAATTCTGGGCGCCTTCCAACAATGCGCTCGCCACACCCTGACGGCGGTTTAATGCATTCACCACAAGGTCTGCAACGTGGACAGTTGAATCGATACCGCGCTCGATCAAGCTGACATATCCCACAATATCCTGGTCCATCAGGGCAGTGTACATCATGGAGCGTTTTGCCCAATCATCAGCAAGCGCAAAAGGATTACGCGGATAAGAGATGGAAATGGAACGTGGTAAACGGACCTCGCGGAACATGATCGTGGATTGCCCCACGTCGCGGCGCAATTCCAACTGCCAAACCGATTCGCTTGTAATGGTATGATCCAATCCCATTAAGCGGGAAAGGTCAGATGCAATTGTAGGACGAACTTGAATTTCAGGCATAGAGTATCCAGGGTATCTTTGATTTTGGAGCCCACCAGCATGCAGATGGGTTTGTCCAGAGTTTTATTGAATTGGAACTATCCGAACCGGCACAACACAAGCCGGCAGCACAATTCCCTGATTATCGGTCACAACAAGCCGTACTTGATAGTCTCCCGGGGTTAAGGCGGTTGTATTCCAGGTGCCGATCTTCCCATTATTGACAGTGTTACGGTCAGCAGAAATTGTTGCCCATGTATCGCTGCCCATCCGCGCAACTTCATATTTATAAAATCCAAAATTGGGGATATTAACAGTTCCGATGAGTTCGATCGTCCCCTTGATTTCATCCCCAGGTTCAGGTGATGTAAGCATGATCTGATTTGGGGTGCAGCCAGTCACATTGGCAATAAATGGCTGTGGAGGCAGGTTTGCAAATTGGGTCATCATCTCAGGCGAAAGCGTACCGGTTGGGGTTGATATCAAATCCAGGGTGGGAGTGGTGAGGAAAACCTCGGAGGGAAGGCCTGGAACGATAAAAGTTGCCATAAAAAACTCGGTACAGAACAAAACAACAATCAAGGTTGAAATCGCAGCAGATTGTCCAAGCCGTCGCGATGAAAACTCGCGTTCCATTGTGTAAACGGCAGTCTGAGATTCCCTCCACGATCGCCACAGCCAGCGAAAAGCAAACAAAGCTCCAAGCGCCAGCAGAATATAAATTAGCACTTCATACGAAGCGAGAAATTTATAAAATTCCGCCATCTGAAAACCTGATTACAAACCACACAATATGCCGCGCACGATCTTCTCGACCTTGGGCGTAATTACCTTCCCTGCTTCTATGACTTCTTCATGGGTTGTGACCGTGGAACCATCCAAATTTGCTTTGTTACTGATGCCTGAAAGTCCGAGCACCCGCATATTGCCGTGCCGCGCAACAATGACCTCTGGAACTGTGGACATCCCGACAGCATCTGCACCCGCCAGACGCAGGAAGCGCAGATCAGCAGGAGATTCAAATGAGGGTCCGCTCAATCCTGCATATACACCATCGCGCAGGAGAATATTATTCTCCTTTGCGACCCTGCGGGCAAGGTCAGAATAGGCACGGTCATACGGTTGGCTCATATCCGGAAAACGCGGTCCGATCTCATCGAGGTTGGGGCCCATGAGCGGGTTTAGACCAGACATGCCCATCAGGTTAAGCTGGTCTGTGATAAGCATCACGTCACCGGGCTCAAAATCAGGATGAACCCCTCCCGCAGCATTGGTAACGATCATGCTTGAAATTCCCAGACGCTGCATCACACGGACTGGCAGGGTGACTTGATCCATGCTGTAGCCTTCGTAATAATGAATACGTCCCTGCATAACCAATGCAGGTTTACCTTCCAACTCGCCGATAACAAAACGCCCAACATGTCCATGCACAGTGGACACAGGGAAGTTGGGCAGGTCGCTGTATGGGATGTAAACCGCATTCTGTACGGAATCAGCCAGGTCGTTAAGACCTGAGCCAAGGACAATTCCCACAACTGGCTGGATGGATATCTGCTGCTTAATGGCTTGTGTGGTTAAATCAATTTGAGCAAGAGAAATAAAAGTCTGCATCTATGTTTACCTGTCTGAAGTTTTTTTATAAAAATTGGCGCATCCCCGATATGCGCCGCGATTATATCAGAAATCATAATGGGCTAACCAACCGCTGAAAACTTTACAATTAGCATATTGTTCATACAAATATAAAAAAATCATTAGAGTTGAGCATTAGTGGGTTGTAATTTATGAAGTTAAAAAATATAATTATTATTATATTTATCTAATTTGAATAATTTCGGAGGCGAAGTAAATGGAAGCAACTTATTGCGTTGCGATAATTGGGGCAGGACCGGCGGGATTATTTGCTGCGCGGGAGTTGGCTGAAAAGGGCGTACGCGTAATTGTTTTCAATCGTGATATTAAACCGGGCGGGTTGGTGGAGTATGGTATTTACCCGGACAAACATAATATGAAAGAGATGCTCCGCAAACAATTTCGCATTGCTTTGGATCATCCCAATCTTGATTATTATGGCAATGTTCTGATTGCTAATAATGGCGATTTTTCGTTTGAGGAAATCCGAAATTTCAACTTTGACGCCATCCTCGTCGCGGCAGGGGCACAAGGCACCAAATGGCTTGGCTTACCCGGTGAGGAACTGGATGGCGTGTATCACGCCAAAGACGTCGTGTATGGATATAACAGTCTGCCGCCTTACAGCCAGAAAAAATTTCGTATTGGAAAACGCTGCGCGATCATCGGTACGGGTAATGTGATGGTGGATGTCGCGCGACATCTCATCCAAAACCAAAGGGTGGATGAAGTGGTTGTGATCAATCGGCGCGGACCCGCCGAGGTAAACTTTACCAAGGATGAAATGAAACATATCATTTCGTATTTGGATTTGGAAGCGTTTGATGAGGAAATGCGGCGGATACAACCTGCCTTGCAGACGATCAACCAAAATCCTGAAATGGGCAGGCAGAGAATTATGGAGTCCCAGCCGAAAGCGGATCCAAAAATCGCCGACGGTAAATTCCGTTTTCATTTCCTCGCCTCCCCCACTGCCATGTTTGGCGAAAACGGTTCTGTAACCAAACTGGAAGTGGAAGAAAATATCCTCGTCGAGAAAAATGGACAGATCGGTGCACGAGGGACAGGCGTTAAGCGCACAATTGACGTGGATACTGTCATCTTTGCCATCGGAGATACGATCGATGAATCCCTTGGTTTACAGACAGCAGCGAATGAATTTGTCCAGGAACACGAACCACGTTTTCCCATTAACAGTGTATCTTTTGAAACTCCTGTTGATGGAGTATTCATCGGCGGTTGGGCCCGCAAAGCCAGCAATGGACTGGTCGGTTACGCCCGCAGAGACGGCACACATGCCGCCCAGGCTATCTGGCAATTTCTGCAAACCCGCCAACCAAACGGCGCTAAAGCGGATGTCATTGATGCAAGAATTAAGGGTTTGAGCAAGCCCATCATCCTCAAGGAGGACGTAAAACGGCTGGAAGCAGTTGAAGCAGAGGAAGCTAAACGCCGCGGACTTGAGTTCTTCAAATGCTCCACCAATGAAGAGATGCTGCAAATTATGGGGTTGATCGAGACGGCATAAAAGGCGCAACACTTGAAGAAGAAGTGGCACTACCAGGCAGATGGTTATACGAAGACACATTTTTTCTGGTCATGCCCTGCAGGAAAAAATAGTTCTTTCGTTTGATTCACTTGCTATAGTTATCGGCTTTTTCTTTCCCAGATACAAGATACAACCTGACAGAATCCTGACCACTCTCCAGCCTTTCTAAGTCAGTTTGAAGATTGCCATTCCCGCATTTTTTCGTATAGGAAACCCCTGGATCTGTCGGGCTGCAAACACAAAGCCCTGCATTCCTCCTCTCCACGGTCCTGCATGGCATTACCCCAGCCAGGGCATGTCGAAAGATTTTTTAAACACCATGATCGCAAAGTCAAAATTTAATAAAGCTGAGCACGAACTGATCAGGGGTATCAGTTAAAAAATCCCCCATTTAGCAGCTGCGGGTGGGAATTCTCTTTAATTCCCGTGGTTGCAGCATCTTTAGAAATGGGGGATTTCATTTGCAACACCCTGGTAGGGTGATTATTTTGCGTATTCAGTAGCCCTTGTCTCGCGGATGACTGTTACGCGGATCTGGCCCGGATATTGCATGGTCTCTTCAATTCTCTTTGCTACATCGCGCGCCAGGCGGACAGAAGCCAGATCATCAATTGCATCCGGCTTGACGAGGATGCGGACTTCGCGTCCAGCTTGAATGGCAAAGGCTTGTTGCACGCCTTCAAATGACACTGCCATTTCCTCCAGTGAGCGTATGCGCTTGATATACGCTTCCAGATCTTCGCGGCGTGCACCGGGGCGCGCGCCTGAGATGGCGTCCGCCGCTTCAGCAATGACCGCCTCAACTGTGGTCTGGTCCACTTCGTGATGATGAGATGCAATGGCGTTAACCACGATGGGATTCACACCATAGCGTTTACAAAATTCCGCGCCAAGTCCTGCATGTGTGCCATCCTGATTGTGATCCATGGCTTTGCCAATGTCATGCAGGAAGCCGCCCTGTTTCGAGAGTTCGATATTTGCGCCAAGTTCTGCAGCAAGGATGCCCGCCAGTTTGGAAACTTCCACTGCATGCGCCAGTTGGTTTTGTCCGTAGGATGTGCGGAATTTTAAGCGTCCCATCATGCGTAACACTTCGGTGTGCAAGCCGGTAACGTTGGCTTCGTAGGCCGCCTGTTCGCCTGCTTCATTGATGATCTTCTCAACGGCTTTGGTTTCATCTTCAATGATCTTTTCAATGTGTGCCGGGTGAATACGGCCATCCAAAACCAGCTTTGCCAGGGAACGCCGGCCAATTTCACGACGGACAGAGTCAAAGCAGGAGACAGTAACGGAGTCGGGAGTATCATCTACAATCACATCCACGCCGGCGGCCTGCTCAAAGGCTTTTATGTTGCGTCCGTTGCGTCCCACGATGCGGCCCTTCATTTCTTCACTGGGCAGGGTCACTACAGCACGGGTCACTTCAGCCACGTGTTCAGAAGCCACACGCTGGATCGCATCCGCGATCAATTTGCGGGCACGTTTTTCACCTTCTTCACGGGCTTCAGCTTCGATCTGTCGGATGATACGAGCCATATCACCGCGAGCTTCCTTTTCAACCGACGCAAACAAATCCTTGCGGGCTTCTTCGGGCGTCATTTGCGCAACAAACTCGAGTTTCTTCATTTGTTCTTCGTACAATTTGTCAATGTCATTAGCACGCTTGTCAACCTGCGATTGGCGTTTATTCAACATTTGTTCGCGCTGCTCAATTTTGTCGAAGCGGGCGTCAAGTTCACCGCGGCGTTTATCAAGGCGCTCAGTTTCGCGGTTCAACTCGATGCGGCGTTCCTTGATCTCAGATTCGGCGGCTTGTACGATCTTGGTCGCATTGTCACGCGAACCACTTTCAATCAGGCGGGCCTGTTCATTTGCAATTTTCAGAATGTTATCGGCTTTCTCATTCCGCGCTTTGGCAGCTTGTTCAGCCTGATAACGATGGAAAAAATATCCTGCGGCAACGCCGACGATCAGTGCCAGAAAATCTATAAATAAAATGATCGGGTTCATGTTATGTCCTCATCTTCATAATATTGCATATCGTCGCGTGTTTCGTTCCAAATTCTGGAAACGATGGGGGCGATGACGGGATAGGAAAACCCGCGACGGGCGAGAAACTCACTTAATTTTTTACGAAACTCAGCCCACTCATAACCCTTAAACCTGGTCGCTCGTTTCAAGCCTGTTTCGTAAGCGAGGGATTCTTCGTCCACCCCCGACAGAGAATCCTGTATCACTTCGTCGTTGAGTCCCTTTTGGCGAAGTTCAATCGCCAGGGCTTTTTTACTGCGTGGGCGGAATGTACCTCGATTTTCGACCCACATGCGGGCAAAGTCACTGTCATTGGCAAGCCCTGCCTTACGAAGCCTTTCGAGCGTATGTTCGATCACCTCTTCGGACATTTCGTGTTTTCGCAGATTTTGCCGTATTTCCTTTTCAGAACGGGCACGGTAACTCAAAAAGAGCATGGCTTGTTGAAATGCCCATTCAAGCGAGTCTTCGGCTAACAGTTTGGCAATTTTCTCATCAGTGAGTTCGTCACCATTTTTTAACCACGCAGCAGTGATGCGTGCCACCCCAAAAGCAAACTCACCATCGAGATAAATATTCACCCGATTGGGGTTTTTCTTTTGAACCGAGATGGCCGTTATCTTTTTCATGTTCTACGTTACTCACTCCCCTCACAGGAATGAGTTAGAATGCGGGTTTAAAAAAAAACAGCCAAAACATCCGACGAATCGGTTCTCGGCTGTGAAAAATTTCTGGGTTAGCTGATCAGAATCCAGATCCGCATGGTACGGGTGAGGACAGATCAAAGTAAATGACAATTAACGTCACATACAGCACAGGTAATAAGGTGAAGTCAGCCTTTTTTCAAAATTATCCTAGATAGACTTCACTAAGTAACTCCCATATTGGGGGGAGGAGCGTGCACCATTTTCCAGTTAGTTTCATATAATGCCAAGAACGGCGGAAGTTTATAGTCAGACCCTTACGGATTTTCTTAATTATACATGAATTTTACAAAATATTAACACAACTTTTCTTCCCAGCCGGGCAACCCTGTATTTGGGGAATTTACATGCACAAAAAAAGTGGTCAAAACCAATTTTTTTGACACAAAAGGTACTGGGAAAAATTCTGTATTCTCTTTACCAAAATCCTGGTATTTGAAGTTATTGATAACATTGCTTAATAACTGGGTAACAGCATCCATAAGAATCTGTGACAAATGGAACTATGTGAATTTGATGAGATGTGCAATAATTTGGGTAATATAAATATTCCAATTTTCACATCCAATGGAGGCTCTATGGCTAAGATTACACGTGAAGACGCACTCGAATATCATCGTTTAAAAGGAAAACCAGGAAAATTGGCGATCGTGCCAACCAAGCCAATGGATACACAGCGCGATCTGGGGCTGGCATATACGCCTGGCGTAGCAGAGCCTGTGCTTGATATTGAGAAAAACCCCGAGGATGCTTATGAGTACACCTCAAAAGGCAACCTTGTGGCCGTGGTTTCCAACGGCACAGCAATTTTAGGTCTCGGGGATCGCGGCGCTTTGGCCAGCAAGCCCGTGATGGAAGGTAAAGCGGTGCTATTTAAGAAATTTGCAGATGTTGATGTATTCGATATTGAACTCGACTCGCATGATCCTGATGAAATCATCAGAATTGTCGCAGCAATATCCCCGACTTTCGGCGGGATCAATCTTGAAGACATTAAGGCACCTGAATGTTTTTACATTGAAGAAGAACTCAAAAAGATGCTTGATATTCCTGTATTCCACGATGATCAGCATGGCACGGCGATTATCTCCTCAGCAGGGCTGGCTAATGGGTTGGAGATCGTTGGCAAGAAGCATGAGGATGTACGCATTGTTATCTCTGGCGCAGGGGCGGCAGCGATCTCGTGTGCCGAGTTGGCAATCCGCTGGGGTGTAAAGCGCGAAAATATCATGCTCTGCGACAGCAAAGGTGTCGTTTATAAAGGTCGTCAGGTGGGCATGAATAAATACAAGGAGCGCTTCCTTGTGGATACTGATGCGCGAACCCTTGCCGACGCCCTGCACGGCGCAGATGTATTCTATGGTCTGTCCATTGCCAATGTATTGACCCCCGAGATGATCAAAACCATGGCGCAGGATCCAATTGTTTTCGCCATGGCAAACCCTGACCCTGAGATCAAGCCTGAGTTGGCGCGAGCATCACGCAAGGATGTGATCATTGCAACCGGGCGTTCCGATTATCCCAACCAGGTAAATAACGTGCTGGGCTTCCCCTTCATTTTCCGTGGGGCGTTGGACATACGTGCCAGGGGCATTAATGATGACATGAAATTTGCAGCATCACAAGCTTTGGCGGCATTAGCAAAGGAAGATGTGCCGGATTCTGTGGTGCGTGCCTACGGCGGTGTTGCAATGAAGTTTGGGCGTGAATACATCATTCCCAAACCGCTTGACCCGCGTGTATTGTTATGGGAAGCACCCGCTGTTGCTGAGATGGGCATGAAGACAGGTATGGCACGCAAGATGGTGGATATTGACGAATATCGCGAGCAATTGGATATTGACGAATATCGCGAGCAATTGGCGTACCGTCAAGGCAAGGGTGAGCGTATTCGCTACTTCTTCCAGAACCATGCGCAATCTTCGGGCGGCACGAAAAGGGTGGCTTTCGCAGAGGGCGAAGAGCAGAAGATCATTCGCGCCGCGCATCAAATTGAGGAAGACGGCATTGCCAAGCCGGTTTTGATCGGCCGCAAAAATGTGATCGAAGAAAAGATAAAGAATTTGAGCATTGACTACAAACCTGAGATTGTTGATCCGGAGCAGTTCACCAAGATCGATGCCTATGCTAATGCGTACTATGAATTAC
>JAIFNG010000096.1 GCA_020047815.1 Anaerolinea sp. | reverse complement strand
CCAAAAAGGAAAGTAAAAATCAGCATGGTCATCAATGGTTGGATGACTGCCCATGCCATGCCGAGCAGTGTTTGTTTGTATTTCACTTTCACATCACGCCACACCATAAAGAAGATCAGTTCACGGTAAATCCACAGGTCGCGCAGATTTAATGCGGCAAGACCCTTGGATGGCTTGATATAAACCGTATGGGGTTCGTACTTGGTAAGTTCGGTCATTTGCATATCTACCAATGACCAATTGCGAATTGTATAATTCGTAATTGGTCATTTATCAGCGTATCTTATCTCTATTCGCTTTAAACCACTCGATCGTGCGCTTCATACCTTCTTCAAAAGGAACCTGTGCGCCCCAGCCGAATAACTCCTTCGCGCGGGACACATCCAACCCACGGCGGGGCTGACCATTGGGTTTATCTGTCTGCCAAACAAGTTTCCCTTCGAATCCCGTCAGTTTTACAATCATCTCGGTTAAATCCTTAATGGAAATTTCATAACCAGAGCCAAGATTAACAGGCAATTCACCGTTATAATTTTCAGCCGCTGAGACAATGCCATCAGCGGCATCCTCCACATATAAAAATTCACGGGTGGGGGAACCATCACCCCAAACCTGTAATTCCTTTTCGCCGCGTTCGCTGGCCTGAACAGCCTTGCGGATCAATGCGGGAATAACATGCGAAGTTTCCAAATTAAAGTTATCACGCGGACCGTATAAATTCACAGGCAAAAGAAAAATCGCATTGAAGCCATACTGCGCACGATATGCCTGCGCCTGTACCAACATCATCTTCTTGGCAAGGCCGTAGGGTGCATTGGTCTCTTCAGGATAGCCGATCCACAAATCTTCTTCCTTAAAAGGAACAGGTGTAAATTTTGGATAGGCGCAGACCGTACCAATGGCAACGAATTTACCCACGCCATTCTTGTATGCCTGGTGTATGAGTTCCACACCCATAATCAGGTTGTCGTAGAAAAAGTCGGCTGGATGTTCGCGGTTCGCGCCAATGCCGCCCACATTTGCGGCGAGGTGAATTATGACCACGTTCCCTGGGTCAACACCTATCAGGGTATCTCCATATAAACGTTTGATATCGTTCGGATCGACCAGGTTGTATTCTTCAATACGCGGAATGAAAATATCCGCCGCGCCGCGCTGTTTTAATTTTTCGATGACGAATGAACCGAGGAAACCTGCACCGCCGGTGACAATCACCTTCTTATTTTTCCAAAAGTTTTCTTCCATGTATTTCTCCTTTTACTTCACGCATTAAGAATCGCGCACCGCCTAATACAAAAAAATTACTGAACTATAAATTGCGCATTCCTGTATCGATCATCCGTCGGGTTACGGATCAAGCCTGACTTCAACGCAAATAACACTTCACGCACGCCGTCATCCACGTTTAACGTGGTCTCAAAACCAAGCACACGTTTAATCTTTTCAAATGAAACCGTAATGTCGCGCATATCGCCGCCGAAAGTCAGGTCCTTGTATTCAACCATCGTTTCCGGCATGCGCCTCAAAACATAAGCAACAATGTCGTTCTTGGAATAATTCCCGTTTTCAGTGCCTAGATTAAAGACCTGCCCGCGCACTTTTTCCCTCTCGGCCTCGATTCCCAGCATCACGCCGCGTACCACATCACGAATATGGACAAACGAACGCGAGTATCCGCGCTGATAAATAATGAGTTCACGTTTTGTGAATGCCTCCAGCACAAATTGATTGACTATCAGATCGAACCGCGTGCGCGGGGAAATTCCGTATAGTGTTGCAAAGCGAAACAAGATTGGCGCGCAAATCGAATCTTTTTGCGAGAGCAAAAATTCCTCGCTTGCAATTTTCGTTTCGGCATATAACGATTGCGGGTTTAAAGGGGACTCTTCAGTAACAGGTTTGCCGTCTTCGGATAAACCGTAGTTGCTATAGGTGGAGGCGAACACGATCCGTTCCACGCCTAAATCCAACGCCTGACCATAAACTTTTTTTGTAGCTTCAACATTGTACTTCCAAGCCACCTGCTTGCCCAATGCCTGACAGGAAGGAAAACCAACAATCGCCGCCAAATGAACAACTGTATCTGGTTTTTGCCAATCACGTTTGAGTGCATCACGTACTGCGCGATTCTCGGTTACATCCGCTTTGACAAAGTGGAAATTGGGATGGTGCAGGAATGAGATAATGCTCTCTCCACCGAACAGTAAACTATCCAAAACAGTGACTCTGTAATTTGCGCGCAGCAATTCCGAGGTCAACATGGAACCAATGTACCCTGCGCCACCTGTGATCAACACATGATGAGCTGTCATTCCAAACCCTCCAGTTTTATTTTATATCCGTCTAAAATCAAGGCAGGTGCTGTTTTATCAGCCACAACAGAAATTCCCTGTTCCAGACAGGTGAGTTTGCAAATATCCGCCACATCGCCGGAGCCAACGATCCGCACACGGTCAAAACCGGCATGACGAATTTTGACAATATGATCCTTCACCCTTTGGCGAGTACGCCGATAAACTAAAAATGAACGTTCCACATAATCCACTGCAAGGCGGGCGCGCAGGGCAAGTCCTTCGGGCGTGATGATATAACGGAGTTTCTTGCGCTCGGCGCGCGAGACCTTCACCGCGCCCTTGGCAATCAACCGTTTTAAATGCCAGTTTACCGTACCCACAGCCACCCCCAACTGGGTTGCCAGGGCAGATTGGTTTACGTTAGGATCGTTCTCGATCTGCTCGAGAAGGGTAAGTTCACGAAGTTCTTCGTTTGTGGATTCGACACTCATGCTTTATAATTCCAAAATTCAGTCACTGAATTATAACTCACTTTTGTGATACGGACGATGACCCTCCATGACCTTTCCCCCATTATTTGACGAAGCAGGAAAAACCTACCAAGAAATTCGCATGGCGCATTGGAATGCCCTTGCTCAAAAGCGTGACCACTGGATGGGCATGGGTAAATGGTATCACCGACGCCTAGGCGAAATCTACAGCTATCTTGTTAGTCCCAATCAACGCGTATTGGAGATCGGTTGCGGCATGGGAAGCCTGCTTGCCAGCCTGAAACCGTCCCACGGCGTGGGCATGGACTTTTCGCCCGAAATGATCTCACGCGCCAAAAGGAAGTACCCCCAGCTTGAATTTCATCAACTGGATGCGCATGACCTCACAAGCCTCGAGGGTGAATTCGATGTCATTATTCTCTCCGATACAGTAAATGACCTGTGGGATGTGCAACGGGTGATGGAGCAGGTGAGACGCTTCTGCCTTCCGCACACACGTCTGATTATTAATTTTTACAGTCACCTCTGGCAATTACCGCTAGCCATTGCACAGAGACTGAACCTTTCAGCTCCCATGCTGCGTCAAAACTGGCTGACCCGCGAAGACATTGACAACATGCTACGGCTTGCAGGCTTTGAAAGTATCCGCTCCTCGCAGGAAGTCCTCTGGCCGCTCCCGTTTGGCGGATTGGCTGATCGCTATCTTGTCAAAATGTGGCCATTTCGCGAATTTGCGCTCTCAAACTTTGTCATTGCCCGCCCCGCACCTCAACCCACAACCCAACATAGTGTTTCCGTTGTCATCGCTGCGCGCAACGAAGCAGGGAATATCAAATCGATTTTCGAGCGTGTGCCAAAGATGGGAAGTGGGACGGAGATCATTCTTGTAGAAGGTCATTCACATGACAACACCTACGAAACCATTGAACAGGAAATCTCACTCCACCCCTCAACCCCCAGCCTCGTTTTCCGTCAACCAGGCATTGGCAAGGCGGACGCCATTCGTCTTGGGTTCGAGAAGGCAACTGGTGACATTCTGATGATTCTCGATGCCGACCTGACCGTCCCACCCGAAGACCTGCCGCGCTTTTACGATGCGATCGTTTCAGGCAAGGGTGAGTTCATCAATGGAGTACGTCTAGTCTATCCTATGGAAAAGGAAGCGATGCGCATGCTAAACTTCATCGGCAATAAATTATTCAGCATGACGTTCTCATGGTTGTTGGGGCAGCCCATCAAGGATACACTTTGCGGCACAAAAGTAATGTGGCGTGACGACTATGCAAAGATCGCCGCCAACCGCTCCTACTTTGGAGATTTCGACCCCTTCGGCGATTTTGACCTGATCTTCGGCGCCGCCAAGTTGAATCGAAAAATTATTGACCTTCCCGTCCGTTATCGCGACCGCACCTACGGTACCACCAACATCTCGCGCTGGAAACACGGACTGTTGCTTTTGCGGATGGTCATGTTCGCCGCCAGAAGAATCAAGTTCGTATAATGGTCATTTGACAGCAAAAAACGGGCTCCCTTTATGGAATCCGTTTTTAGCTTAATCCGGAAAATGTATTGCAAGCGAGTCAAGATCCATAGTGAAGGTCTCCTTTACAATCAGGCTCCCCGAATTAACGGATGGAACATCTCCAACAACAAGTCTTATTTTTCAATTTTCATAAGCCTGGAATAAAGTACAAATTCCACTTGTGTGGGGGTTGCATCTGACAACATTTGTGGTTAAATCTCCCTGCAACAAAAAACAACCTCAGGAGTCAGCCATGCACATTCTAGGAATTGACGTAGGCGGATCAGGTATTAAGGGCGCACCCGTGGACACGGAAACAGGGGAACTTCTTACAGAACGGCTTCGCATTAAGACTCCAAAAAGTGCCGAGCCCGAACCTATTGCAGAAGTTGTGAAACAGATTGCCCAATCCTTCCACTGGAATGGACCCACCGGAATCGGATTCCCTGCTCCCATCAAGGGTGGAGTGGCGATGATGGCAGCAAATATCTCGGAAAAGTGGATCGGTGTAAATGCAGACACGCTCTTCACCAGCATCACCGGTTGTGACTGTACCCTGGTCAATGACGCAGATGCTGCTGGATTGGCTGAGATGGCTTTCGGCGCCGGTCGAGGACAGCCCGGCACGGTCATTATGCTCACATTGGGAACAGGAATCGGCACCGCCATCTTCCACCGCGGGCACCTGCTTCCAAACACCGAGTTCGGTCACCTTGAGATGGAAGGCGAGGATGCCGAATTCCGCACCTCCGATGCAGCCCGTCAGCGTGAAGACCTTTCGTGGAAGAAATATGCCAAACGCCTAAACAAGTATTTAATGCAAATGGAAAAACTCTTCTGGCCCGACCTGTTCATTGTCGGAGGGGGAATCAGTAAGGAATCGGAAAAATTTCTCCCTTTGCTGACCATCGATACGCCCGTTATTCCAGCCCAGCTATTGAATCAGGCAGGCATCGTCGGCGCAGCACTGGCAGCAAGAAAAGGTGAATAACCCGGCTCATAAAGCTCAAAAGAGCATTAATCACTTGAAAGATTAAGTCCGTGGAGTTTCTTAAACATTTTCTCTTTGCCCAGTCGTCACAAAACCCGCCAGGCAAACGTGATCTCCTAAGCAGAAACCTATTAAGAAATCATTTGTAAAGTAAAAGCCCTCGAAGGTCGAGGGCTTTTTTTGTTGCAACCGATTCCACCCTGTTCTCGTATAGTGACAGGGTGTAAGACGCCATCATTACTCAAATGCCATTGCAAGGGCATTAACCCAAAGCAATCCCCTTATCATAAGATATTTGTGGTTAATAAGGAGGTTGCCACACCGTCAGGGGAAAAGCGGGTGCCGGCAACGGCATAAATTTATGAAACATAGAAAAAGAAATAGATAAAAAGGAACCATGAAACTTACCATCTCTGAACTTGGAAAAGAATATAAAAACGGCTTATGGGGACTTAAAAACTTCTCCCTCGAAATCAAACCTGGAATTTTAGGCTTACTCGGGCCCAACGGTGCTGGCAAGTCCACATTTATGCGGATGCTGGCTACCATTACGAAACCCACAGACGGAAGCATCCGATGGAACGACATTGATATCGTGCGATCCCCTGACACCCTGCGCGATGTACTCGGTTATTTACCGCAGGACTTTGGCGTTTATCCAAATCTCAATGCGTTTGAATTTCTTGAATACATGGCAGCCATTAAGGGTATCAACGCCAAACCTGCCAGGAAACGTATTGATGAACTTCTACAACTTGTAAATCTAGTCGAAGCCGCAAAACGTCCTCTGGGCAGTTATTCAGGAGGCATGAAACAGCGCGTAGGAATCGCGCAGGCTTTGCTCAATGACCCACAACTGCTAATCGTTGATGAACCCACCGTCGGACTGGATCCTGAAGAGCGAGTCCGCTTTCGGAATCTACTTTCAGACCTGTCTGGGGAAAGAATCGTGATCCTATCCACGCACATTGTTTCAGATGTTGAAGCAACTGCCACGCATATCGCACTGGTGGACAAAGGTCAACTCGTGCGCAAAGATGCGCCGGAGAACCTGCTCAAGGAACTTGAAAATAAAGTCTGGGAGTGGACAGTCGGCAGCGATGATCTTCCCGTGTTGAAGCAGAAACACATCGTCAGTGGGACAATTCGAAAAAGCAACGGCGTGCAAGTCCGTGTGGTATGCGAGAGAAAACCCGAAGCAAATGCCCAAAACATCCCGCCCAATCTCGAAGATGCGTACCTTTTTTTCATCGGCGGCAAACAAAAATGAAGTCAACACACATTATCTATCATCTTGCCCGCGCCGATTTTCTGGAGCGCGTGCGCCGCTACAATTTTCTTGTGATGCTGGGGCTGGCAATTTTTCTGGGTTATCAAACTGCCGTTGGCAACGTTCGGCTTCAACTGGGTGACTATCGCGGTGAGTTCAACTCTGCCTGGGTTGGCGCTATGATGTCTGTGATTATCACATTTTTTGTTGGTTGGTTCGGTTTTTATCTTGTTAAAGGCTCAATTGCACGCGACCGCGAAACGGGCGTGGGGCAAATTATAGCGGCAACACCCATGACCCGTCCGCTTTATATGCTCGGCAAATGGATCAGTAATTTCGCAATCCTAATGACGATGGTGGTCATCCTCGCGATCTTTGGGGTTGCCATACAACTTCTCAGTGGAGAAGTCATACAGATGGATTTTTGGGCGTACCTTTCCCCGTTCTTATTCATCGTTACGCCCATCATGGCACTGGTCGCTGCAGTTGCCGTACTTTTTGAAGCGATCCCATTTTTATCAGGCGGCTTGGGGAACGTCATATTCTTCGTTGGGTTCATCGCTGTCATCCCATTCACAATGGAACTCATCGAAACATTTCCAGCTGCAGAACCTCTCGGTTTCGGTTTACTAAAAACAGACATGCAGGATGAAATTCTACAGGTCTTCCCCACCTACGACGGCAGTTTCATGCTGGGCGGCATGGACACGAAAATTATCGGCACCTTTATTTGGACAGGTATCCAATGGACACCCGCCATCATCTTCACGCGCCTCGCCTACTTTGGGATCGCATTTTTTCAGCTCATCCTTGCCACTCTCTTTTTTGACAGGTTTGACCCCTCACGTGCCAAGCCTATAAGAATGAAGGCCAGCATCCCTGACTCTGCGCCCATGCCTGCTTCTGTTCCCCAGGTAACCGCACCTCGACTGACCCCGGTCCGCATCACCGCGAACGGATTCAGATTTTCAAGAGTTCTAATAGCTGAATTAAAGGTGCTGATCAAAGGACAGCACTGGTGGTGGTATGCCACCGCCGCAGGACTCATCATCGCCTGTTTTGCAAATGACTCTGCAACCACCCGCGAGGACATTTTGCCATATGCATGGGTCTGGCCTGTGTTAATCTGGTCTGCCATTGGCAACCGTGAAATACATAACAACGTCCAGCAATTGACCTTCTCCTCGACCTCCCCGCTCTGGCGACAACTCCCCGCCCAGTGGCTGGCTGGATTCATCATTACTCTGGCAATGGGAAGCGGCGCAGTTTTACGCTTCGCAGGTACCGGTGACACAGTCGGCTTGCTGGCTTTTCTTTCGGGTGCACTCTTCATTCCATCACTTGCCCTGGCCGCCGGTACATGGAGCGGAACCAGCAAATTGTTTGAAGTTCTATACATGGTTATCTGGTATCTTGGGCCGCTTAACAATGTTCCAGGATTAGACTTCATTGGCGCCAGAGGCGACGGGCATCCGCAGTTCTTCATCCCATTTTCAATTGTATTGATCGCCTTTGCCATCTTTGGCAGGGCAAGGCAATTGAGAAATTAACAAGAATCAAAAACCTCCCCGAGACTTTCATCTCAGGGAGGTTTTGGTATCCAGTGAATTAGTTGACTACAACTACGTTAGTAGCCTGCGGACCCTTAGGGCCTTTCTCAACAGTGAATTCGACTTTCTGACCTTCTTCAAGGTTTTTGAAACCGTCGCCCTGGATAGCGGAGAAGTGGACAAAGACATCCGCGCCGCCTTCGCGAGCGAGAAATCCATAGCCCTTGCTTCCGTTAAACCATTTGACTGTTCCGAGAATACGATCTGACATTGTTTGCCTCCTTAGGCAATAAAAAAAGTGGAGGACCCGGTTCTTTCGCCAGAACAGACAAAACAAAACGGCTCATGGACTTTTACCCATGAGCCGATGGTTATACTTCCAAAGCGAACT